>JAFLCR010000099.1 GCA_017302755.1 Alphaproteobacteria bacterium | reverse complement strand
TCGATACACAACAAAAAAAGGCGGGAGAAACTCCCGCCTTTTTTAAAAAGAGATCGGCGTTAGATAATAAAATCGCTCGTCGTGAG
Organism: Alphaproteobacteria bacterium; assembly: GCA_017302755.1. GTDB lineage: Bacteria > Pseudomonadota > Alphaproteobacteria > Rickettsiales > JAFLCR01 > JAFLCR01. Next base: position 8,222 of record JAFLCR010000099.1, on the reverse strand, counting down.
AGTCTGAAGGCCGGTCAGCTCGATCTCGAAATCGGCCGATCCGCCGCCGTCGGCATCCACCGCGACGATCGTGTTGCCGCCGTCCGTGGACTGGGTCCACAGCGCGCTGCCGCCGAACGCGGAGAGGTCGATCTTGTCGTGGCCGTGGAAATCGGTGATGACGTCACGGTTGCCCGCGCCAATGCCGGACTGCGTCACGCCGTCCCACACGAACTTGTCCTCGCCACCAGCGCCCGTCAGGGTGTCAACCCCCTTGCTGCCATTGATGTGATCCTTGCCGTCGCCGCCGTCGATCACGTCATTGCCGACGCCGCCGAAGATGGAGTCGTTGCCGCCGTTGCCGGAAAGGCTGTCCGTACTGCCCGCGTCAGACTCGCTGGAGTTCGCCGAGAACGCGCCGTAGATCAGGTCAGCGCCATTGCCGCCGGTCACCACGTCCGCGCCCACGCCGCCATAGAGCGTGTCATTGCCGGTGTGGCCGGAAACAGTATCATCGCCGTGCGTGCCATACAGCAGGTCGTCGCCGGTGCCGCCATAGACTTCGTCGTTGCCTTCGCCGCCGTGCAGTTCGTCATCGCCGGTGTCACCGTAAATGGTGTCCGCGTCGTCGCCACCGGTGGCGTAGTCGTCGCCGGTGCCCGTATAAAGCAGGTCGGCGCCGGTGCCGCCGTGCACGGTGTCGCTGCCGCTGTCGGCATACACCGTGTCCGCGCCGCTGCTGGCATTGACTTCGTCGCTGCCTGTGCCGCTGTACACCAGGTCGTCGCCGCCCGCGGCGTTCACGGTGTCGTCGCCAGTGCCGCCGTAAACGGTATCCGCACCGGAGCCCGCGTTGATGAGGTCGTCGCCGGTGCCACCGGAAAGACGGTCCGCTTCGTTTTTGCCGTTGATGGTGTCGTCGCCGGTCGCGCCATACAGCGTGTCAGCGTTATCCGTGCCGTTCTTCACATCGTTTGACATAATGTTCCCCCAGGTGATGGATTGATGCGTCATTAATTTAGCGACTTCTGTACTAACCTATCTCAAAAACAACATCAACAAACCTCCACATCCATTCCGCACCCGCAATTCGCAACCGCAAAAAACCAGGCCTGCGATCAGCACGGTTTACGGTAGTGACGCCGTTTGATGAACTCCTAAACATTGTCATTCCCGCGCAGGCGGGAATGACCATTTCAAACTGAGTCACCAACCGGTTTACGCTTTCTTAAATTCGCCATCCTATGCTGGCATCATCCATAAAAACGGCTGGGGAATAGCCATGATGTTGAATTTTTCCGCAGCGGCGCTGACGCGCCCGCTTCTATTGGTGTCCGCGCTGATGCTCTCCGCCTGCGCAAACCAAGCCCCCGCGGAGCTGGTGGACCGCGCCGGCAGCTATCACGGCAAAAAGACGCGCCTGGCCTCTCTTTCCTATCGCCCAAGCGCGAAAGAGGCGGCGATTCCGACCGCCGCCGCCGCGCCCGTACCGGCCATTTCCTCGCGCGACGTCGACGTGGAGCAGATGAAACCCCTTCCGCCCGAAAGCCGCGCCGCCGACAAAACCGAAACGCACCTCGCGAACGCGCTGCATCACGACACGCCCGGCTTCATCTGGCCGCTTCAGGGCCGGCTGATTTCTTCCTTCGGCCATAAGGGCAAGGGCATCAGCGAGGAAGGCATCACCCTCGCCGTCGCGCCCGCCACGCCGATCCGCGCCAGCGCCTCGGGCACGGTGCTGTACGCAGGTAACAAATTGAAACCCTACGGCCATATGGTCATCCTGCGTCATGAAAACGGCGTGACCACAACATACGCCCATGCGGCCGAGCTGCGCGTCCGCCAGGGCCAGCGCGTGCGCCAGGGAGAGTTGATCGCCCTGGCCGGCAGCAGCGGCAACGCGTTGACCCCGCAACTCTTTTACGCCATGCGGGAACAGGATACGCCGATCGACCCGCTGACCCGCCTGCCCGCGACCACGCAAACCTTCGCCTCCGCGGAGCCTTGAGCCTTTCTCAAAAAGAAGCGGTGTTGACTTTACATTAACCTATGGATGGTTAATGTTTTTGCATGGCAACAAGCCCCACCAGCCTTATCCAGCCATCCTACAGCCTGCTTCAGGTGCACATCCTGATCGCGGAAGATGACGGCTTCATGGGCCGCCTGCTCACCAACGCCCTGCACGATATCGGCTTCCGCCGCGTCACCGCCGCCCGCAACGGCGAAGAGGCGATGCTGGCGCTTAAGAAAAGCGACGAGCCAGTGGACATCCTGCTGACCGACTGGCGCATGGAACCAGTCAGCGGCCTTGACCTCACCACGGCCATCCGCTCGCTGGCTGTTCCCGGCGGCCGCGTCAACCCACGCATGCCGATCGTGATGGTCACCGGCTGCTCTGAATCGCACCATGTCATGGCCGCGCGCGACGCGGGCGTCACCGAATACGTCATCAAACCCTTCACGATGAAGGCTCTGTGCGCCAAGCTGCGCGCCGCCATCGAGCAGCCGCGCCCCTTCATCGAATGCAGCCAATACCGCGGCCCCGACCGCCGCCGCCGCGCCGAACCGATCTCCTTCCCCTGCCGCCGCCAGTTGACGCCGGCGCAGGTTGCAGTCTAAGTATAAAGAGCCTATAAAAAATAATAGTATTCAGGATCATTTTATGAACGCACGCCCCCCCGCCAGCGAAGTGAAAGTCTACAAAGCCGACACCCGCCTGCGCGACCGCGTGGGAGGGGCGCTGGACAAAGCCTTCAACGCCGATCGTGTGGCCGGCGCGGAGAAAGTGCTGGTGACGCACCAGAAAGAATTTGAGGATCTCGCCGCTACCGACACCGCCTCTCTGGTGGCGCTGCTGCCGCAGCTGAAAAAAGCGACGCCGCAGATCATCAAGGAGCTGCGCGCCATCGCCTTCCGTCTCAAATCGAACGCCGGCACGTTCGGCTACCCGCTGGCGGGGCAAATCGCGAAGTCGCTGTTCGATTACGCCGAAGTTCTGGAAAACCCTTCCGAAGGCCAGGTGACGGTGCTGGAAAAGCATATTGAGCTTCTGGCCGCTTCGTTCCGCGAAGGCCACGCGGGCAACCCGCAGATGCAGCAGGCGATCCTCGGCAGCCTGCAATCGCTGGCCAAGAAATTCCCTGCCGCCTAACTATCCCATTTGGCGCTGCGTGCCCAGCGCGCGATCGACAGCAGCAAGAAAATCCGGCGTGATGAAATCCACCGCGCCAACGAACTGATAATCGTTGCGCAGATTATCCGGGATATTCCGCAATGCAACCTGGCCCAGGGTCTGACCCGCGTCGATGATCTGGCCATTGCCCGCGGCCATCACCACATGCCGCTCGCCCGCATCGCTGACAAAGAAGAGAATGGTTCCTACGGGGTAATCACCGATCTCACCACCCGCGTAAGTATCCCCCACATTGCGGTAAAGCGTGCCGTTGATAAGGACATGGCCGTTAGGCTGCGACCAGGTGCTGTCGCCAATGCTCACTCCGAAAGCATTGAGGAAGGCGGAGTACGTGAACCCTGAGCAATCCACCCCCGTCGCCGGGTCTTTTCCGCCCCATGCATAGGGTACTCCTTGCATCCCCAGCGCCGCATCCAGAAGGCACTGCCGCCAACCGGCCTCGATCTCGTCGAAGGTAATATTCCCGGCATATACCTGCGCGGCACAATCATTCAGCAGCGCCTGGTTATCCCCTTCACTACCCTGACCGACTGACTGCGCAAACACCGAGGGAGGCGTCTGAGACACCATGATGGCGATCACGAATCCAAGAAAGAGAGCTTCAGCGGTTCGGAAAGGGCGCATTACAAGAAAAAGAATCAAAGGCTTGCTGATATCAGCCTACACCCTAAATGTTAATCTTTTTTAACAACAGCTAGCGCACACCCTTAATAAACTGCCAAGCCACCCGCCCCGAACGCTGGCCACGCGTCACCGCCCATTCAAGCGCCTGTTTTTCCAATTGCCTCTCCGGGATATCCACCCCGAAATGCTCGGCATAGTCACGCACGATGGCCAGGTACGTGTCCTGGTCACAGCCATAAAACCCGAGCCACAGCCCGAACCGGTCAGACAGGGAAAGATGCTCCTCTGCCCCCTCGCTGGCATGTACGGCGGCGCGCTCTTCATTCTCGCTCATGGCCCTTGGCAGCAAATGACGGCGGTTGGAGGTGGCATAAAAGAGCGCCTGCTCCACCCCGCCCCGGATGCCTCCTTCGAGCAGCGACTTGAGCGCCTTGTATTCCGTCTCTCCCGCGTCAAAGGAAAGATCGTCGCAGTAAAGCACCACGCGCCTCGGGCAATCGGCCAGCAGGGTAAGCAGCGCGGGCAACGTATCCAGTTCCTCGCGCCTGACCTCGATCACCGCCAGAACGCTTGGAAATTGCGCGAGCACCGCCTTCACCAGCGCGCTTTTCCCCATACCCCGCGCGCCCCAGAGCAAGGCATGGTTGGCGGGCCGCCCTTCCGCGAACCGCGCCGTATTGGCAAGCAGCGTTTCCTTCTGCCGGTCAATGCCGTGCAGCAATTCCAGATCCACGGACTCCACCTGCGGCACCGGCACCAGCACGGAACTGTAGCCGTCCCAGGCGAAGGCGTCGGCAAGGCTCCAGTCCGGCGCGCGCGGCGGCGGCGGGGCTAGCCGCTCCAGGGCGGTGGCGATGCGTTCGAGCAAGGGCAGATGCGGTTCCATGCGGCGCTTGTAGCACGGTTTTCCCTCTTTCGTCATTCCCCGAATCGCCACGCGATTCTAGGGCAATCCAGGACAATAACACGCCGCGCAGCTTCTCCGCCTGAAACCCCCTATTGGCAACCTATGCGTGGTTGCGTATAGTCCGCGCCATTAACACCCACCACCCGGGAGCCTACGATGCACTTCACCCCGCTTTCCCTGATTTCCGACGCCCACGCCCAGGAAGCCACGACCGAAACCGCCGCGCCCGCCCCCGCGCCCGGCGATCCGAACGCCCCCGTCCCGCCGCAGATGAACCCCATCGCGGGGCTGATGCCGCTGATTCTGATCTTCGCGGTGTTCTATTTCCTCCTCATCCGTCCGCAGCAGAAAAAGCTGAAGGAACACCAGAAGCTGGTGGAAGCCCTGCGCCGCGGCGACAAGGTGGTGACCGGCGGCGGCATTCTGGGCGAGGTGACGAAGGTGGAAGATAATATCGTCCATATCGAGATCGCGCCGAACACGCGCGTCCGCGTGATGAAGGGCACCATCGCCGACGTCGTTTCCCGCACCGGCGTCGCCGAGCCCACGAACGACAAAGCCAAGAAATCCGCGAACAGCGACGAGCCGACGGCGAACGATAACTGAGCTAATGATGCACTCTGCCGTCAAACCACAGACGGGGGTTCATGGCGTTTTTTACATGCTCCACCGTGGCGTAAAGCCCGCCGATCCGCCCCGTCAGCGGATGTTCTTCGCTGGGCAGGATGAACCCTTTTTCCGCGCATAACGGGCCGAAGGAAGGGTACTCGAGCTGCTGGTCCTGCATCAGCGCCGTCTCCACCGCCGCAGCTAGTTGCAGCCTGTCGTAAAAGTATACGGCGAAAGGGAAAAAGGACTACTGGGGCTTAGCAAGTCACCCAGCGGCTTTCGTAGGCGCTGCTCTTCTACCGCACCAAGCCAGACTTTTCCCTCATTCTGCAGGGCAATCAAGGATTCCGTGAATGCAATACCCCTCCGAGATGCCTCATGCGCCTCATCGAGGGCTACGGCAATCGTCATCACAATGCTACTCATATAGCCCGCCAGCGTATGAGAAGGGCCCATGTCCTGAAGGCTATTCCCCTCATTAGGCAACAGGATACGCTGTTCCTGCACCACGGGTGGCATGTCCGAGCCAAACACGCCGAGCTGGCGGTGCAATGCCCAATCCTGCGGCGAGATCTGCCCAAACTGCCAGAAATTTATCTCCTTGCCCTGATCAAGCATGCTGGCATAGATCATCAGATCGTACGCAACATCCAGCGTAGAGAGCCACTCATTGTCCGCAAGGACATCCTGCGTCTGCCTGAGCGCCTGCCTGGCAACTCTGAACGCATGCAGCAATTTACTGTGCCGCAGCTCAATGATCACTAGGCGTACCACACTCTCCAACTGGTCCGGCTCGCTTTGCTGGATCTCAGGGATATTTGCAGTAAGCTGCGCAAAACGTTCCAGTCGGCTTGCGATGCCCTTCAGGCTTGAAATCACACCGTTGATATTGTCCTGATGCGCGGTAATGAACGGGACATCTACAGCAGGCAGTTGCCCTGCCGAAGCTAATTGACTCATGACACTGCCTTCCTGTTATGCTCTTTATTCCTGCGCCTTAATGACGCTTAACATTTATTCATAATGGCTTTTTCCGAACCTTCAAGCCCCATCCGCCCTACCACCGCCCACATCATCGGCGGCGGGCTTTCCGGCCTTTGCGCGGCGCTGCGGCTGGCGGAACGGGGCATCGGCGTTCACATTCACGAGGCCTCTCCCCACTGGGGCGGCCGCTGCCGCTCGTGGCACGACACCCAGCTCAATGCCGAGATCGACAACGGCAACCACCTGCTGCTTGGCGCGAACCGCCGCCTGCTTGCCCTGGTGCGCACACTCGGCGCGGAGCAGCGCTTCCACCACCTGCGCCCCGCCTCCTTCCCTTTCCTTGACGTCCAGCGCCTCCGCCGCTGGCAACTTCGCCCGCGCGGCCTCCTCTCGCTTTTCACCGGCGCGGCGCTGCCCCCCGGCGCCACACTGCCCGGTTTCGCGCTGGCAGCGCTGCGGCTCTCCCGCGCCTCAGAATCCGCCACGGTCGCGGACATCTTCCCTGTCCGCGACGCGCTATATCAGCGCCTGATCGCCCCTTTCTGCCGCTCCGCCCTCAATACCCAGCCGGAGGCGGCTTCCGCCAGGCTCCTGGCAAACTCCTTTCGCGCTCTGCTTACGCATCGCAGCAGCGCCGAGGCATGGATACCCACCCTTTCCTGGCGCGACGCGCTGATCGACCCTCTGCTCGCCCGGCTGCACGAACTCGGCGTCACACTCACCACACGCCGCCGCCTGGAAACGCTGACCATCACTTCGGGCCGCGCCACCCACCTCGCCTTCAACGACCTGTCCGCAACCCTTACCCCGGAAACTTCCGTCATCCTGGCCACGCCCCCCTGGGAAGCCCGGCGCCTGCTTCCGGAGGTGGTGCCGGAACTCTCCTACTCACCAATCGCCAACCTGCATTTCAAACCGGACGAGGCTTTTCCCGTCGATGCGCCACGCTTCATCGGCCTGGTGAACGGCGCCGCGGAATGGGTGTTCCGCAGGGAGAATCTCGCCTCCGTCACCATCAGCGCCGCCCATGCTTTCACCCATGATTCACCGGAAGCACTGGCCGGCCGCGTCTGGGGAGAAGTCTGCCACGCGCTCGGCCACATCGCCCCCCTGCCCGCGCACCGCGTCATTATGGAAACGCGCGCCACCTTCGCCGCGACGCCAGAGACGCTGCGCTTGCGTCCTTCGAGCGCGACGCCGTTTTCCAATCTGTTCCTGGCTGGCGACTACACCGCCACCGGCCTTCCCGCCTGCCTCGAAGGCGCGGTCATCTCCGGCGAATCCGCCGCCGCGCTGTGCGCATAAATAAAAACGGCGGGAGTTTCCTCCCGCCGTTTTCCGCAACATAAACTTGATGGGTTAGATGACGAAGTCGCCAGCTTCCAGCGTGTGCACGCCGACGAGTTCGATTTCGAACTCCGCCGTCGCGTCACCGTTGACGTCGATCGCCACGATCGTGTTGCCGCCTTCATCGGTGGTGGCCCACTGCGTCGTGCCCAGCACCGCGAAGGCGCTGATGTCGATTTTATCACTGCCGCCGAAGTCAGCGATGATGTCACGGTTGCCCGCGCCGATACCGGACTGGGTCGTATTTCCATAATAGAAGAAATCACCGCCCGAGTTGCCGGTGAGCGTGTCAACGCCCATGCCGCCTCCGAGCACGTCCGAACCGCTGCCGCCCACGACGCTCTCATTGCCGAGGCCGCCGAGGATGGTGTCGTCGCCGCTATTGCCCTGCAGCGTGTCGTTGCCCGCCGGGGAGCCGGATTCCGACCATTCACCGTAGATCAGGTCATTGCCGGAGCCGCCGGAGACATTGTCTTCGCCGTTGCCGCCATAGAGCGTATCCTGGCTGTTGCCGCCGCTCAGAGAATCGTCGCCGTCGCTGCCGTAAAGCAGGTCGTTGCCGATGCCGCCGAGCACGGT
>JAFLCR010000098.1 GCA_017302755.1 Alphaproteobacteria bacterium | reverse complement strand
CTGCCAGGTGAGGTTCCAGGGCTGGTTCTCATCGACCGCCTTCAGGAAATCGTTGGTGACGCGCACCGTGTTGTTCGAGTTCTGGCCGGACACGGTGAGGTATGCCTCGGAATCCCAATCCGTATCATAGACGGGGAAATCGACCGAGGTGTAGCCCTGCTGCGCGAACTGGATCACGCGCTGAATGTAATTCTCCGGAATCATGCTCTTGCGCGCGGCAATGATCTCGCGGCGCAGCGCGCCGTTGGCGGAGGGGTCGAAACGCGTCTCGCCTTCGCCCTGGCAGGCGGCCATGATCGCGTTCATGTGCTTGTTGGCGAGCTTCGAGCCGGCGACGAGCGCCGCCACTTTCTGCTCTTCCACCACCTTCCAGTTCACGAAGGATTCGATATCGGGATGATCGACGTCGAGCACCACCATCTTGGCGGCACGGCGCGTGGTGCCGCCGGATTTGATGGCGCCCGCCGCGCGGTCGCCGATCTTCAGGAAGCTCATCAGCCCAGAGGATTTGCCGCCGCCGGAGAGCGATTCGCCGTCCGCGCGCAGGTTCGAAAAATTGCTACCCGTGCCGGAGCCGTACTTAAAGAGGCGCGCCTCGCGCACCCACAAATCCATGATGCCGCCTTCGTTCACCAGGTCGTCGTCGATGCTCTGGATGAAGCAGGCATGCGGCTGCGGGCGTTCGTAGGAAGACTTGGATTTCTTGAGTGTTTTGCCTTCGGGGTCGACGTAGAAGTGGCCCTGTGCGGGGCCGTCGATGCCGTAGGCCCAGTGCAGTCCGGTGTTGAACCATTGCGGGGAATTGGGCGCGCAGATTTGCGCCGCCAGCATGAAGCAGAGCTCGTCGTAGAAGGCGCGAGCGTCCTTCTCGGTGTCGAAATAGCCGTGCTTCCAGCCCCAATAGGTCCAAGTGCCGGCAAGGCGCTCGAACACCTGTTTGGCTGAGGTTTCGCCGCCGAACGCCTTGTCTTCGGCGATACCTTCCACGTCGGCTTCGCTGCGCCACAGCCAGGAGGGAACCGTCTCTTCCTCGATTTTCTTCAGCTTCGAAGGCACGCCCGCCTTGCGGAAATATTTCTGCGCGAGCACGTCGACCGCGACCTGCGACCATGAATCCGGCACCTCGACGCCCGAAATGGCGAACACCGTCGAGCCGTCCGGATTTTTCATCTGCACGTCGGCGTTTCTGAATGCGATGCCTGCGTAGGGAGATTTGCCTTCTTTGGTAAAGCGGCGCTCGATATGCATCCTACAAGTCCCCTGTCTCTATTAGAAAAACGTTTCTGGCTGGTGTTTTTTGGGTCAATCCGCAATTGCCCTTGCCTATATTTTAAACTAACACCCCCTTGTTCCAGCTCGCAATAGATTTTGTGAGTTTTTTCCTAAAAAAAGGATTTGACATACTATATGTAGTAACAACCCCCTTTTTTGATGGGGGTAAAACTAGCTGTGGATAACCGGGATAACTTATCCTAGTAGGAAGAAAAATGCGTAGCTTTCTTCTTGCGGCGGTGTGGATAAATCTGAGGGAAATTTAGTGCGTTAGAAAACGGCCCGCCAAGTTTGGAAGCTGTGTTTTTTGCGTAATAAAAAAGCAATAATACAGATGTATTCTATTGATAGAAAATGTTTTGGAGAGGCAATATGGGCAGTGAAGAAGCAGTTGAGCTTGCCGTGCTCTTGGAAAATTTTGTACATGTAAGGATCAGTGATTCACATGTACAGTTTCGTCGTTTAAGTGACGAGGAGAAAATAGCGCTTCAGACTCAGGATGGTTTTGTCATGTCTGCAACGTTTTTAGCGACGGATGCGCCCAGAATAAATGCATTGAGCGATGATTTAGGGACGGCGTTGCAGACCGGTTCTGTTAGGGCTTCTAGTTCAGTAGAGGAAGTTCCTCGGACTTTTGTTCAGCTCCTACAGAATCAACCCAAGAGTCTTAGGGCTAACATTATATTTTCAGATGTAACGATCGAGCAGGCTCTCACGGAGTTGAAAGAACCGCTCACTGCAGCCATTGAGGCCAGAGGCCGGATTGCCGATATTCCTTCCGTTCCTACCCCCGGCTAAGGCGCTGGTGGCCCGCAGCCGAATTCTGGCGGGCAGCTAAAAACCCTATACAAAACACTGCGCATAAGTATGATGCGGGCTATTTCCTGCGAGCATTATATGAGTATTGAAACGCGCATCCTGACTTGTCTGCTCGGTTCCCATGTCGGCACGGACCGCTTCGGCAACCGCTATTACCAGTCGCGTCGCACCCCGAAAGAGGGAAGGCGGAGGCGCTGGGTTGTTTATAAAGGCATCGACGAACCGAGCAAAGTGCCGCCCGAATGGCACGGCTGGCTGCACTACACTACCAACGACGTGCCGGCTGAGGACAATCGCTACGGCTGGCAGAAGGAACATCAGCCGAACCTGACGAGCACCCCGGCCGCTTACATGCCGCCCGGCCACGTGCTGAAGGGTGGCCAGCGGGCCGCCGCGACCGGCGATTATGAACCCTGGCAGCCGTAAGGATACGCGATGAGGGCGAATCATATTGAAACGGTGATGGGTCTGGTGGTGCTGGCGGTGGCGGGCGGATTTCTGACATTCGCTTATAAGAGCAGCCACGTGTCGACGCAGGGCGGCTACACGGTATCGGCCAAGTTCGACAGTGTGGACGGGCTCGGCACAGGCAGCGACGTGCGCATCGGCGGCGTGAAGATCGGCACGGTTTCCGACATCCGCCTTGAGCCGGACACGTATAAAGCCGCCGTCTCGCTTGGCCTCGCCAAGGACGTGAAGATCCCCGCCGACAGCACCGCCGCCATCGTGAGCGACGGGCTGCTTGGCAGCAAATACCTTTCCATCACCCCGGGCGGTGATGAGAAGAACCTGAAAAACGGCGAGGTCATTTCCTACACCCAGTCCTCGGTGAACCTGGAGCAACTGATCGGCAAGTTCATGTTCAGCGGCGGCGGCGTGGACGGCGAAAAGAAGAAGGACGCGCCCGCGCAGACGCCGCCTTCGGGGCTGTAAGCGCGTGCGGTTCGCCACGCTTGCCTTTCTTGCGATGATGCTGGCGGCTCCGGCGCTGGCGCAGCAAAGCATCCCCGAGCCCGAGGCGGTTGATATCGAGGAGCCAAGCCCGCCGCTGAAACTTCGCCCACGCAATCTGCCGAAACGCAGGCGACTCCTCCCGCCGAGCCGGAGCAGGAGCGGCTGGTGTTCAACGTCGCGATCCTGCAGGGGTTGAACAAGATCACCGCCCGCATCTCGACCATCGAGGCGCCGATCGGCATGGCGGTGCGCTTCGGCAATCTGGAGATCATCGCCCGCGCCTGTTGGAAGTCGCCGCCCGAAGGCCCGCAGGAAAGCGCGGCCCTGCTTGACGTGTGGGATATGAAACCCGGCGAGAAGCCTGAGCAGGTGTTCCTCGGCTGGATGTTTGCCTCAAGCCCCGCGCTCTCGGCGCTGGAGCACGCCGTCTATGACGTGACCGTGCTCGAGTGCAAAGCCAAGAACATGGAGGAGGTGCAGTGAACCTCAAGCAGGCACGCGGCATCCTGTGGTGGGGCGTGACGGCGGCGGTCTGCTTCTTTGCCTTCATGGCCATCTGGCGCCAGCCGACGTCTTCTGCGGTGTCGCCGTCTTTCGTGCGTGAAGGCGTGGGCATCGGCGGGCCGTTCATGCTCACCGACCAGAACGGCGGCAAGGTGTCGGACACGCAGTTCCGCCGCAAGTGGATGCTTGTTTATTTCGGCTTCACCTCCTGCCCGGATGTCTGCCCCACTGACCTGCTGCAGATCACGCGCCTGATGGATCTGCTTGGTTCCGACGCCGACGCGCTGGCGCCGCTCTTTATTTCGGTGGATCCTGAGCGCGACACGCCGGAGCAGCTCAAGACGTTCGCCAGTAATTTCTCGCCGCGCATCGTGTTTCTCACTGGCACCCCGGAGGAGATCAAACAGGCGATGTCCGCGTATAAGGTCTATGCGGCGAAGAAGGAGGACAAAGCTTCCGCTCTCGGCTACACCGTCGATCACTCCGCCTTCCTCTACCTGATGGACCGCGACGGAAAATACTACGCCCATTTCGCCCACGGCACCCCGGCGGAGGAGATGGCGAAGGTCATCAAGGAAGCAATAAAGCCATGATTTTTTTTCCTTCCTCGTCATCCCGGCGAAGGCCGGGATCCAGCCCGGCGCGGCAAGCGCCGCGAAAAGTTGTTCATTGGCGCTGTGCGCCGCTGGATCCCGGCCTTCGCCGGGATGACGAAGAAAAAGTTTTTACACCATGACCGCCCATGTCACCACGTTCACCTTTGAGGGCGTGGAGACCACTCCGGTGGACGTGCAGGTGCAGCTTACCTCAGGTCTTCCTGCTTTCGTATTGGTCGGTCTTCCCGATAAGGCGGTGAGTGAATCGCGTGAGCGCGTGCGCGCGGCGATTGGCGCGCTGGGCCTGTCGCTTCCGGCGAAGCGCATCGTGGTGAACCTGGCTCCCGCCGATCTGGTGAAGGAGGGCAGCCATTATGACCTTCCCATCGCCATCGGCCTGCTCGTCGCGATGGGGGTGATCCCGCAGGATGCGGTTGCCGAATTCGCGGCGCTCGGCGAAGTCTCGCTCGACGGGCGGCTGCTGCCGGTGGCGGGCGTGCTGCCTGCCGCCATCGGCGCCAACGCGATGGGCAAAGGCCTGATCTGCCCTGCCGCCAACGGCCCCGAGGCGCTCTGGGCCGGCGAGCTGACGGTGCTCGCCCCAGAAAGCCTGCTTGCCTTGATCAATCATGTGAAGGGCACGCAGCTCATTCCCGAGCCGAAGCGCCAGGAGCTTTCTTCCCCCATCAGATATACGGACATGAAGCAGGTGCGCGGCCAGCACGTCGCCCGCCGCGCGTTGGAAATCGCCGCAAGTGGTGGCCACAACATGCTGATGGTCGGCCCGCCGGGCTCCGGCAAATCGCTGCTCGCTTCGTGCCTTCCGGGCATCCTGCCGCCGCTCGATGCGCGCGAGATGCTCGATGTCAGCATCGTCGCGAGCATTGCCGGCAAGCTGGTGGACGGCGCGCTTTCGCGCGAGCGTCCGTTCCGCGATCCGCACCATTCCGCCTCGCTCGCCGCGATGGTCGGCGGCGGACGGCGCGCCGTGCCGGGCGAAATCTCCCTGGCGCATCAAGGTGTGCTCTTTCTCGACGAGCTTCCCGAGTTTCCGCGCGGCGTGCTGGAATCGTTGCGCCAGCCGATCGAGACGGGCAGGGTGAGCGTCGCCCGCGTGCAGTCGCACGTGACGTTTCCGGCGGAGTTTCAGCTTGTCACCGCGATGAACCCCTGCCGTTGCGGCTATCTGGCGGATGTTGCCCGCGCCTGCGGCCGCGCGCCCAAATGCGCGGTGGATTACCAGTCGCGCATCTCCGGCCCGCTGCTCGACCGCATCGACCTTTCGGTGGACGTGCCGCAGCAGGACAGTTTCGAGGCGATGCAGCTTCCCGCCGGGGAATCGACGGAAGCGGTAGCCGCGCGTGTCGCGAGCGCCCGCGAGCGGCAGAAGCAACGCCTTGCCAGGCTTTTCCCCAAAGAGCCCATCCGCATCAACGCCCGCCTCGACGGCGACGCGCTGCACGCCGTGGCGACGCCGGACGCGGAAGGCATGAACATTCTTAAAAGCGCGGCGGAGAAATTCGGATTATCGATGCGCTCGTATTCCCGCGTGCTGAAAGTCGCCCGCACGATCGCCGACATGGAGGAGAGCGAAGACGTCCGCGCGCCGCATATCAGCGAAGCGCTGGCGTACCGGATGATGCACTACGGAAAATAACTCCGCCACGGTGCAGGAATGACAGCATGGCTTCTTTATGCTATTCCTGTTTGCATGACGTCGATGCGCGATACGGAATGGCACAAGACTTTGCTGGCGGACGCTGAGGCGCTCGAATCCGGCATCTGGCAGGTCTTGAGCCAGGTTGATGATCTGAAGCGCGAATGCCGCGCGCTCGAAGAGCGCCTGCGCGAATTCCTGGAGGAATATTACCGTGAGATTGGCGAGGAAAGCACGAGGCTTGAAGCGTTGGAGGAGCAGCTTGACGCGGCGGCGTTCCGTATCCAGCACCTGCGCCGCGGCAAACAGCCCGTGGATGTTTCCATTCTCCCGAAACGGGAAATCGCGCTACCGGAGAACGACCTCGCGCGTGCTCGGCCCCCTGCCGCGTTCTCTTTTGACCTCGACCAGGAAATGCGCCGCACTTATCGGCGCCTGGCCAAGCATGCCCATCCTGATTCGCCCGCGCTGACGCTCGACGCCGCGCTGTTTCCGGACATCGCTGCCGCCTATGCCCGGCGTGACCTGCCGGCGCTGAAGCGGCTGGAGCGCCAATTGCAACAAGAGATACTCGCCGAGCCGGAAGACAGCGAGGAAAGCCTCACCGAGATCGCCGTGCAGCTTGGCCGCCTGCATGAAATGAAAACGACCTATCAGCGCAAAAAACAGACGCTGGAATCCCACCCCGCGATGGCGCTTCGCGCCCGCGCGCTGGCGGCGACGCTCGACGGCGAAGACTTTTATGCCCGCCTGCGCCAATGGTTCTCCCGGCGCATCAATGAAGCGGAAGCAGAGCTATACGCGAAGAAGCGTGAGCTGGATGTGCTGAATAGAAAAGCCGAAGCGGCGGAAGCTTAAAAAAATATGTCATCCCAGCGAAAGCTGGGATCCATGCTTCCACCAATGCAGTGCCGTGTGTCCCGGTGGATCCCAGCTTTCGCTGGGATGACACAAGAGGGGGTTACGCCGCCTCGCCCACCATCTCCGCCGTCAACTTCTCCATAGCCCGCGCCTCGATCTGGCGGACGCGCTCGCGGGAGATGTTGTATTTCTGGCTGAGCTCTTCCAGCGTCGACGGCTCCTCCTGCAGCCTGCGGGCGGAGAGGATCTCCTGCTCGCGCGGCTTCAACGTCGCGAGCGCGCGGGCCAGCAGGCCGCGGCGGCTCTTCGACTCCTGCGCTTCGGCAAGGCGGATCTCCTGGTTGGGGGTTTCATCCTCCAGCATGTCGATCCACTCGCCGCCTTCGCCGTCCTGGCTCATGGGCGCATTCAAGTGGTAGTCGTGGCCCGAGAGGCGGCGGTCCATGTCGATCACGTCCTGCTCGCTGACGTCGAGCGTGGTGGCGATGTGCTTCACCTGGTCGGGGTTCAGGTCGCCTTCATTGAATGCCTCGATGCGGCTCTTGATCTTGCGCAGATTGAAGAACAGCTTCTTATGCGCCGCGCTCGTGCCGATCTTCACCAGCGACCAGGAGCGCAGGATGTATTCCTGAATCGACGCCTTGATCCACCAGATTGCGTAGGTCGCGAGGCGGAAGCCGCGTTCTGGTTCGAATTTCTTCACTGCCTGCATGAGGCCGATATTGCCTTCGGACACCAGTTCGCCCAACGGCAGCCCATAGCCGCGAAAACCGAACGCGATTTTCGCCACGAGCCGCAGATGGCTGGTGACAAGACGGTGCGCGGCCGCCAGGTCGCCGTGGTCGGCGTAACGCTTGGCGAGCATGTATTCCTCTTCCGGGGTCAGCATCGGGAATTTGCGGATCTCGAGCAGGTAGCGATCAAGCCCGCCCTGACCCGATACGAGCACCGGCAGATTGCTGGAAGAAAGCTTTTCAGTGGTCATGAGTGCACTCCAGGGAAGTCGCCGAACGGCGACATGTCACAGATAGGAAATTCCGGCTGCTGTTTCCAGGTCCGGGGCAGGATTTTTTTCCATGTCATGATATTAAGTAGTTATAAAGGATTGGCGCTGTTTTTTCAAGTTTTTTCTTGATGGGGAGTATGCCTGCCGCGCATGGTATTGGCATAAAAGGGCCTATCGCCCCGCGCTCATGGAATTCTAGGATTGCAGCGCTTCCAGCAGGGCTTGCATATCGGCGGGCAGGGGGCTTTCGAAATCCATTTCCTCCTCGGTCGCCGGGTGGATGAAGGCGATTCGGGCGGCATGCAGCGCCTGGCGGTTAAACGCTTCGAGCGTTTTTTTCGCTTCGGGCGGCAGGCCCTTGCGCATGCCGCTTCCGTAAATCGGGTCGCCGACCAGGGGATGGCCGATATGGGCCATATGCACCCGTATCTGATGGGTGCGCCCTGTTTCCAACTGGCATTCGACGAGCGTCACCGCGCCGTGGAACCGCGCGAGCACTTTGTAATGCGTCACCGCTTCCTTGCCGTTCTTTTTCACTACCGCCATCTTCTGCCGGTTGTTTGGGCTGCGGCCGATCGGGCCGGTGACGGTGCCGTGGCCGAGCGTCGGCGATCCCCAGACCAGTGCCTGGTAGATGCGCGAGAGCGTGCGGTCGGCGAGCTACCGGGAAGGTTTGGCGTGCGCCTTATCGTGTTTGGCGACCACGATCAGCC
>JAFLCR010000097.1 GCA_017302755.1 Alphaproteobacteria bacterium | reverse complement strand
CTGAGCTTTAGCCTGACCGTGCCGCCCAAATATGTACGGCTGGAACCGACCGACGTCATCACCGTGACCGTTTCCGGGGTGGCGCATGAGATGCGCGTCATCAAAACCGACATGGAAGCCAACGGCCTGATGAAAATCAACGCCGTGGCGGAGGATGTGAGTTCCTACGATTTCTACACCCCGCCGGGTGAGACATCGCGGAATATCACGCCGCCGGTGCTGGTGCCTGAAACGCTGCTTCAGTTTGTGGACGCGCCACCGCTGCCGGTGGATACGGTGCAAAGTCAGGGATTGCTGCGCCTTGGCGTGGCTCCTGATGGCGCGGATTGGAACGGCGCAGCGATTTACCGTTCCGACGATGGCGGAGAAGATGGCGGCAACACCTTCAACCTGCTGGCCGGGTTGGAGGGCGCGGCCACCTTCGGCGTTATCATCACCGACCTGCCAGCCGGTATCACGGAAACGTGGGATCAGGTCAATCAGGTGGAGGTGGTGCTAACCGCCGGAAGCCTCGCCAGCGTCAGTGAACTGGCCGTGCTGAACGGTGCCAATGCCGCTTTAATCGGTGACGAGCTGGTGCAATTCCAGAATGCGGAGCTGATCGGCGAGCGCACCTATCGCCTTTCCCGGCTATTGCGCGGGCGGCAGGGTACGGAATGGGCGGCGGGTAGTCATACCGCCGGAGACAGGTTTATCCTCCTTTCTCCGGCCTTATATACGACCGCAATCGCTAACAACCTGATCGGGCGGCAGCTCTTCTACAAAGCGGTGAGCGTTGGCAACTCGCTGGGTAATACCGACGAGATTACCTTCACCTATACCGGGCGAAGCCTGAAACCCTTTGCACCGGTGCATGTGACAGGCCTGCGTGACGGCTCCGGCAATCTCACCATCAACTGGCTGCGCCGCTCCCGCGTGGATGCGGAATGGCGCGATGGGGTGGATATTCCGCTGGGTGAGGAAAGCGAACGCTACGAGGTGGAGATTATGGACGGCAGCACAGTAGTGCGAACGATTGCCACTACCAGCCCAACCGCCAGCTACAGCGCCGTCGAGCAAACTACCGATTTCGGCAGCCAGCAAAGCAGCGTGAGTGTGAAGGTGTATCAGCTTTCCGCCGTGGTTGGCCGGGGATACGCCGCCAGCGCCAGCATCTAATCAACAAAACCGGAGGATTCCATGTCTCAGACCGCACGTCTGGGCTTGCCTTATATTGTCTCAGGCCAAGCCCAAAAAGAAGTCACGCATAATGAGGGGCTGAATAAGCTCGATGCGTTCGTCACGCCGGTGGTGGCGGATATTGCAGATAGTCCGCCCGGAAGCCCAGCGGCGGGTGATCTCTATATCGTTGGTAGCAGTCCGTCGGGGGATTTCACCGGCCATGCCAACCAGCTGGCGCAATACCAGACCGGTGGCTGGGTGTTTTACGCACCCTTCAAATGGATGGATGCGGTGGTGGAGTCGCTGGATTCTCGCATGGCCTATGATGGCTCTGCGTGGGTTCCCTTCGGCCTGATTATGCGTGATGGCGGCGAATACATGCGCGTACTGCGCTGGCAGGATGATGTTGACCTCAGCCTTGGCGATGAAACCGCCATGCTGATCCCCAACCGTTCAACCGTGCTGGCCGTGAATACGCGGGTGATGGAAGCAGTCACCGGCACAGTCACTAGCTTCGGCGTGGGCGTGTCCGGCGATACGTCGCGTTATGGCAATGGTATCGGCACCGGCGCGGATTCCACCAATATCGGCCTGACCTACCACCCGGTCAGCTATTACAGCGATACACCGCTGCTACTCACACCCGACGCCGGTTCCTTCACCGGCGGGCTGGTGCGGATCAATGTGCAATATCTGGCCTTCCGTGGTCCGTGGCACTGGTAATCACTATGGCAACCGCATTTGGATATCAGAGAGTGTTTAACGACCCCTTGGCCAAGGAGTTCCGCAAAATCCTATCGGTGGAGCCTCCTTAGCGTAGCAACCGTAGCAAGTGTAGCGCACCGGCAGATGTAGCAATCGTAGCAGGTGTAGCAGTAGCAACCGCCCTCTGAGGCGGTTTTTTTATACCCAAAATTATGGAGTAACTTATGACCGAAAACCAAGAAGCAGAACATTTGAATGTGCATGTCGCCGTATGTGCGGAGCGTTACAAGGCGCTCGAAGACAGGCTGGATCGCATCGAGCGTGTCATGTGGTGGATGCTTTCTACCCTGATTATGGCGCTTGGAGGAATGCTCTTCCAGCTTTTCGTTCTATTTAGCGGGAGGGTGTCATGATTACTTTACTTGGTTCTTTGCTGGGCTTTCTGTCAGCGGCCTTTCCCGATTTCCTGAAGCTGTTCCGTGATGCGCAGGATCGCAAGCACGAGCTTAAAATCCTCGAATTGCAAATGCAACAGCAGGCGCAAGGCCACGCCAACCGGCTGGAAGAAATCCAGACGCAGGCAGACATTGCCGAAAGCCGCGCCCTTTACCGCACCTATAATACCGGCATCCGCTGGGTGGATGCGCTCAACGGCACGGTGCGTCCGGTGATCGCCTATGCGTTTTTCCTGCTCTACGCCGTAGTGAAGGCGATGCAGTTTTCCGCTGATCTGCCGTGGTTGCTCTGGACGGAAGAAGATCAGGCCATATTCGCAGGCATCATCAGCTTCTATTTCGGCCAGCGTGCCATGAGCAAGATGCGAGGTGGAAAATGAGGCGCATTACACAAGAGGGGCTTGACCTTATCAAGCGGTTCGAGGGGTTTTCTGAAACCGTCTATATATGCCCCGCAGGTTACCCAACCATAGGGTATGGTCATGTGGTAAAGCCAAGTGAAAATTTCTCATGTGGCGTCTCAAAAGTAGAGGCAGAGGATTTACTTCGTGAGGATGTGCAAGTGGCGGAACGTGCGGTGTTACGCCTCATCTCTGTGCCGCTGCGTGATGGGCAATTCGGTGCGCTGGTGTCCTTCACCTTCAATCTCGGTTCCGGTGCGCTTCAGCGTTCCACGCTCCGCCGCAAGGTCAATCGTGAAGATCACGAGGAAGTACCGGCAGAATTCATGCGCTGGGTGTGGGCCGGTGGCCGGAAGTTAAAGGGGCTGATCCGCCGCCGCGAAGCCGAGGCAGCCCTTTATCAGTCTTAAATCTTGATGGTTATTCAATGCGTATCCGCGCGAGACGCCACTGCAATACAAACACCAGGACAGATAGCAGAAAAAACCCGGCAATTAACGGTACCAGCGTATTGTTATAGGCCTGCCCGATGGCAGTGCCGATCGCTACGGAAATGGCCGATGAAAACGTGCCGACCACGGCGGCGGCGATACCGGCGATATGACCCATCGGCTCCATGGCCAATGCATTTAAATTGCCAAACAGCAATCCGATACAGAAAAACAGGATTGGCGCATAGATCATAAACTCCCATAACGCCGTGTGATAGGGATTCAGCGTCACCACACAGAGGAAGACGGCGGAAGCCAGCATGATGGCCAGTATGGAGTAATGGCAAATGCGGTGCATGCCAATACGCATGACGATCATGGAATTCACCACAGCCGCCGCGCCGATAGAAAGGGCGGATACGGCGAAATAAATGACGAAATGGCTGCCGGTGTGAAAATAATCCTGAAAAATCTGACGGGCAGAGCTGATATACCCCACAAGCACACCGAATATGAGTCCGGCGCAGATCGTATATCCCATCGTGGCTTTGTTTCCGATGACCAAGCATATCCCCTGCCATATGCTGGCCAGATCAAATGGACGCTTGTCTTCGGGTTTCAATGTTTCCGGCAGGCGGAGGTGCGCCCAGAGGATGGCGATGGCGGCAACGCCTATAAACGCGATAAAAATAGACCGCCAGCCCGCCAGAAATATCATGGCCTCCCCCATGCTGGGGGCAACGACCGGCACGAAGATAAACACCGCCTTCACAAACGACATCACCCGTGACATCTCCCGTCCGTGATACTGGTCGCGTATGATCGCCATGCTGATAATACGAGGCGATGCGGCACCAAGCCCCTGCAGGAAGCGCCCGGCAAGCATGATATGAAAACTGGTGGACAGGAAACACAGCAGGCTTCCGCCGATAAAAACCGCCAGCCCGATATAAATAGCTGGTTTGCGCCCCAAACTATCGGATATGGGGCCGTAGGCTATCTGCCCGATGGTAAAGCCGATAAACAAGGCGGTGATGATATATTGCGTCTGGTTGATATCGGCAAGACCCTGCTCTTTGCCAATGACGGATAAAGCAGGCAGCACCATATCAATCGACAATGCCGTAATCGCCATAAACAGCGCTGTCAGCGCGATAAATTCCGTAAATCGAATGGACATAGGCGCTATTTATCCTTCACTTCCCCGGCACTCATCCCCGTGAAGAAAAGCCGCATCAGCGATTCCGCCTGTTCCTTGAGTTTAAACATTTCCGGATTGCGCAAATATTCGACGGCAATGCCTGTCACGTAGCAAACCAGGGCACGGGTCAGGATATGGGGAGAGGCATGGCCGCTCAGATAGCCTTTTTCCTCCGCCCGTTCAAAATAGCGGGAAAAAAGCGCCATGCTTTTCGCTTTCTGCTGCTTTTGAAGTTCGAGAAAGCAGGCCATTTCTCCGGAGTAATCGCATTTCAGGAAAAAAATCGTCAGCACTCGTTTTTTCTGCGCATTGTCTTCCAGTTCTTTTAATAAATTTACGCATAATGTTTCCAGCTGTTCCAGCGGGTGGGGATGGTTTTTCTCCAGCCCCTCCAGGAGCATCCCGGAAAAGGGGACAAATAATTGCTCATGCAGTGCGGCAAAAATATCCTTCTTATTCTTAAAATGCCAATAAACCGCGCCTCTCGTTACCCCGGCTGCGGTTGCGATTTCCTCCAACGTGGCTTTCGAGACGCCTTCTTCGACAAATACTTTGGCGGCAGCCTCTAAAATAGCCTCTTTTGTGGCTTCTGCCTGCTCCTTTGTCTTCCGGGCCATGCTTTCTCTCCTATGGGGATGATAATGCTTGACGAATATACATACACGCGTGTATGTTATCATGAAATAATTTGCTGTGTCCATCGATAAAATAGCGCATTTGCCACAAGGGGCTGAAGAATATGAAAAAGAAACTGTCGATTTTGCTGGTGGTGGTGGCGTTGGCCGCGGCGGGCTATTGGCTGTTCGGCGGCGGTGAGAATCAGCAGGCGGCTCAAGGCGGCGCACAGCAGGCGCGTCCTTTGCAGGCTATCCGGCTTTCCGAGCGATCTATCACTACCTATGAAGAACTGCCGGGCCGCACGACCGCCTATAAAGTCGCGGAAATACGTCCGCAGGTGAGCGGTATCATCACCGAGCGGCTGTTTAAGGAGGGCGGCGCGGTAAAGGAAGGCCAGCAGCTTTATCAGATCGACCCTGCGCCCTATCAGGCGGCGTATGACAGCGCCAAAGCCGATGTGCAGAAAGCCGAAGCCAACGTTAAATCCATCAAGGCGCGTAACCGGCGCTATGAAGAGCTGGTAAAAATCGATGCGGTCAGCAAACAGGAATATGAAGATATTCAGGCCAGCCTCGCGCAGGCCAATGCCGATATCGCCATTGCCAAGGCAGCGGTCGCGCAGGCAAAAATCAATCTGGATTATACGAAGGTCTATGCTCCGATTGCAGGCACGATCGGCAAATCAACCGTCACCAAGGGAGCGCTGGTAACTGCCGGTCAGACCACTGCCCTCGCTACCATTACCTCGCTTGATCCCATCTATGTGGATATGACGCAATCCAGTGATGATCTCATGCGGCTGCGTGCCAGCGCGAGGGATTACGAAAATATCCCGGTCACCTTATTCCTTGGCGAAAGCGGGCAAGCCTATCCCCATAAGGGGAAACTCCAGTTTCACGAAGTGACCGTAGAACAGACGACCGGTTCGGTGCAGCTGAGAGCCTTATTTCCCAACCCTGATAGTTTGCTGCTTCCGGGCATGTTCGTGCGTGCTAGGCTTGCGCTGGAGCAGCCGGATGCCTTGCTGGTGCCGCAACATGCCGCCGCCCGTCAGCCCGATGGGAATTTGAGCGTATGGAAGCTGGATGAGACAGGCGCCGTGCAACCCGCAACCATTTCCACCGGCGGCGCGTTGGATGGCAACTGGATTGTGACGGGCGGCGTGAAGGAAGGCGATGTCATCATCACCGAGGGATTGATCGGCTTAAAACCGGGGGTGAAGGTCACGCCGGTATTTGCGGAAGCCAAGGCTCCGGCACCATCTGAACCGGATAGCGGAGAATAGGCATGTCA
Organism: Alphaproteobacteria bacterium; assembly: GCA_017302755.1. Lineage (GTDB taxonomy): Bacteria > Pseudomonadota > Alphaproteobacteria > Rickettsiales > JAFLCR01 > JAFLCR01. The sequence continues at coordinate 2,130 of JAFLCR010000097.1, read as the reverse complement.
CGATTTTTCATCGACAGGCCGGTCTTCGCATGGGTGATTGCCATCATCATCATGCTGGCCGGGGCGCTTTCCATTCTGCGTCTGCCGATTGAGCAGTATCCCAATATCGCCCCGCCATCGGTCTCCATTAACGCCGTCTATCCCGGCGCTTCGGCGGAAACGCTGGAAAACAGCGTCACGCAGGTGATCGAACAAAGCCTGACCGGCATCGACTACATGCGCTATTTCTCCTCCACCAGCGACTCCTCCGGCTCGGCCACGATTACGGTTACCTTTGAGCCGGAAGCCGATCCGGACATCGCGCAGGTGCAGGTGCAAAATAAATTGCAGTCCGCGCTGCCGTTATTGCCGCAGGAAGTGCAACAACAAGGTGTAACCGTGACCAAGGCCAATAGCAGCTTTCTGCTGGTGGCCGGTTTTTATTCCGAAGACGGCTCACTCTCCGAGCAGGAGCTGGCGATATGCTGAACTCCACGGTGAAAGACGCGATTGCGCGCGTCAATGGGGTGGGTAATGTCACGGTGTTCGGCGAGCCGCACTCCATGCGTATCTGGCTCAACCCGCATAAACTGTTCAGCTATAATCTGACCGTGATGGATGTACGCGGCGCGATTCAGGCGCAGAATACCGATGTCTCCGCCGGGCAGATCGGCGGGCTTCCGGCGCTGAAAGGTCAGCAAATCAACGCCACGATCAGCGCCCAATCGCGCCTGCAGACAGTCGAGGATTTTGAAAAGATTATCCTGCGCGTCAACACGGACGGCTCGCAGGTGCGCCTGCGTGACGTGGCGCGGGTAGAGCTTGGCTCGCAAGGCTATGGCCGCATCGTTCGCTATAAGCGAAAACCCGCTTCGGGGGTTGCGGTGAGCCTGGCAACGGGCGCGAATGCGCTGGATACCGCAAATGCCGTCAAGGAACGGATTTCCGCCCTGCAGGAATTCCTGCCCGCCAATGTCAAAGTCGTTTATCCTTATGACACCACGCCATTTGTAAAACTCTCCATCGAGGAAGTCATCAAAACGCTGATCGAGGCGGTCGTGCTGGTGTTCGTGGTCATGTATCTCTTTTTGCAGAATTTCCGCGCCACGCTTATCCCCACTATCGCCGTGCCGATAGTGCTTCTGGGTACATTCGGCGTGTTGGCCGCCTTTGGCTTTTCCATCAATGTGCTGACCATGTTCGCCATGGTGCTGGCCATCGGGTTGCTGGTGGATGATGCCATCGTGGTGGTGGAAAACGTGGAACGCATTATGAGTGAGGAAGGGCTTCCTCCTAAGGAAGCCACCCGTAAATCGATGGATCAGATCACCGGTGCCCTCATAGGAATTGCGCTGGTGCTGTCCGCCGTGTTCGTGCCGATGGCGTTTTTCAGCGGTTCCGCCGGCGCCATTTACCGCCAGTTTTCACTGACCATTGTCTCGGCAATGGGGCTTTCCGTGTTGGTGGCGCTTATTTTGTCTCCCACCTTATGCGCCAGCTTTCTTAAACCGGTGAAAAAAGGGCATGGCGAAGCCACCACCGGATTCTTCGGATGGTTTAACCGTAATTTCAATAAAAGCCGCGATATGTTTACCGGCGGCGCAGGCTATATGCTTCACCGCGCCAAACGCTTTCTGGTGATATACGGTATTCTCATTGGTGGCCTGGTGTTTCTGTTCAGTTCGCTTCCCGGCTCGTTTCTTCCCAACGAGGATCAGGGAACGATGTATTTAATGGCCACCGCGCCGGAAGGCTCCACCCTGGAACGCACGATGGAAAGCGTCAAAAAGGTGGAGGATTACTTTCTGGAAAAGGAGCAGGAAACGGTTGAACATTTATTCACTGTCACCGGCTTCAGCTTTGCCGGAAGAGCGCAGAACGTGGCGCTAGGATTTATCGGCCTGAAGCCATGGGATGAACGCGACCCCGACACCCAGTCCGTATTTACGCTGGCCGGGCGCTCCATGGGCGCATTCCAGCAAATTAAAGACGCAAGGGTGTTTGCCTTCTACCCTCCACCGATTCGTGAGCTGGGGAACGCCTCCGGGTTTGATATGCAGCTGGTGGATCGCGGTGGGCTCGGTCACGAGGCGTTGATGCAGGCCCGCAATCAACTGCTTGGCATGGCGGCACAAAATCCGAAGCTGCAAG
>JAFLCR010000096.1 GCA_017302755.1 Alphaproteobacteria bacterium | reverse complement strand
GACGAGGCGGATGCCGATACCGTAAAACACGCCACCCAGAAAATCATTGATGCGGAACGCGAAGTTGCGAAGAATATCCACTTCCTCCGGTTCGGCGAGCTGAAGGGCGTAGATGCTGTCCTCCGTGATGAGCGGGTCGCCTTTTTCATCCTTCTTGTAGCAGAATTCGACAATGGGGAAGGGGAGTTTGTCGCCCTCTTCCACGCCATAGCGCTCGGCGAAGCTGCCGGCGGCGAAATTGCGGATCACCACTTCAAGCGGAATGATCTCCACGCGGCGCACCAGCTGCTCGCGCATGTTAAGCGTCTTCATGTAATGGGTGGGGATGCCCATCGACTCCACGCCCTTCATCAGCAGGGTGGAGATGCGGTTATTGAGGATGCCCTTGCTCTGGATCGTGCCTTTTTTCTTATTATTGAAGGCCGTCGCATCGTCTTTGAAATACTGGATGAGGGTTCCGGCATCCGGCCCTTCGTAAAGAATCTTGGCCTTGCCCTCGTAAACCTTGATTTTTTTCGTCGCCATGACGCTCACTTTCGTACGCATATCCATCATACACCTTCTTGCCTCATTTCACCATAGGTTCCACGCCGCCGATTGCAACCCTATTTCGCGCACGCCCTAACCAAATAAACGGTTGTTGCCCAGGCCATCCCACTATATATTGTGGGTGTAGAATGCAGGCAACCTGAAGAAAAACCATGCTCGGCACATTAAAGACGGCGCTTCCTTTCCTGCGCGGTCCCGCGAAAGCGATCCGCTACCAGCAAGGCCAGGCCACGGCGGAAGAGGATTTCCGCCCGCTTGCCTTTACCATGGCGGCGATCGCGCTTTCTGCCCGCCTAGCCGCCTGCGACGGCAAGGTCAGCCGCTCCGAGTATGCCACGTTCCGCGGCGCATTCCCAATGCCCAGCGGGGAGGACGCGAAAATCGCCCGTCTGTTCACGAGTGCCAGTAAGGAAACCGAAACCATCATCTCCCAGGCCCGCCTCATCGCCAAGCTCTATCCCGGACGCGCCGAACTTTATGAAGACCTGATCGGCCGCCTGATCCAGATCGCCCTGGTGGACGGCCCTATCAACCTCAAGGAAATGAACGTGCTGCACCAGGCCGCTTACGGCATCGGCATCAGCAAGGCGCAATTCGACGAGATTCTGCGCCGACACGTGATTCCCGCTTCCTCCAGCCCTTACGCGGCGCTGGGCGTGGCTTCCTCTGCCACGCCGGATCAGCTCAAGCGCCGCTACCGCCAGATCATGCGCGAATACCACCCCGACGGCCTGGAAGCCTGCGGCGTGCCCCCGGAAGTGGTGGCCCTGGCCGCCGAAAAAGTCGCCGCCGTCAACGCGGCCTACGACGCAATCCGCCGCCAGCGCGGCCTGAAATAGCCGTCATCCCCCGAATTCGCGAAGCGAATTATAGGGGGGATCCACGTTTCCAGCGCTTCCCTGACGCATTTGCGCGCGCTATAAGCCCCCTATGTCCACCCTCGAAGCCCCCCTCCTGGCCGTCAAGGACGGCATGGTCACGTTCGGCGGCAACCCGCTGTTCAGCCGCATCACCTTCGGCATCCACCCGCGGGACCGCATCTGCCTGCTCGGCCGCAACGGCGCGGGCAAGACGACGCTGATGAAAGTGATCACCGGCGAGCGTGAACTCGACGGCGGCGAACGCACCTTCCAGCCTGGCATCAAAATCGGCTATTTGCCCCAGCAGCCGGAGGAATACACGCAAGGCAACGTGCGCGACTACGTCCTCTCCGGCCTTCCTAAGGAAGAACGCGGGGAAGAGCACAGCTACCGCGCCGACATGGTGCTTGGCCCTCTCGGCCTGGATGCCGACCGCCAGCTTGCCGGTCTCTCCGGCGGCCAGATGCGCCGCGCTGCGCTCGCCCGCGCGCTGGTATCCCAGCCGGAAATCCTGCTGCTCGACGAGCCCACCAACCACCTCGACCTCCCCACCATCTTCTGGCTGGAGGAATACCTTTCCCGCTACCCCGGCGCGCTGCTGCTCATCAGCCACGACCGCCGCTTCCTGGCGAACGTGACGGGCAAGGTCTTCTGGATGGACCGCGGCACCATGCGCGTGCTCGGCAAAGGCTATGCCGAATTCGACCACTGGGCCGAAGGCATCCTCGCCTCCGAGGAAGCGGAACTCCGCCGCCTGGGCAAAAAACTGGAGGAGGAGGAAGTGTGGCGCCAGCAAGGCGTCACGGCGCGGCGCACGCGCAACATGCGCCGCATGGGCGAGCTGCACCGCCTGCGCGAAAAGCTGCGCCAGGAAAAAGCGCACCGCCGCCGCGTGGAATCCAAAATCATCCTCGAGGAGAGCGAAACCGTCTTCTACAGCAAGATGGTTGCTGAATTCCGCAATGTGTCCCTTTCTTTCGTCACCCCGGCGAAGCCCAGGGTTCTCTTGGCAATGCCGTGGAAACCCTGGGCCCCGGCCTTCGCCGGGGTGACGAGGAGAAACGTGTGGATATCATCAGCCATTTCTCCACGAAAATCCAACGCGGTGACCGCATCGGCATCCTGGGGCCGAACGGCTCGGGCAAGACGACGCTGGTGGAGTTGCTTACCGGCAACCTCCAACCCACCGGCGGCAATATCCGCCGCGCGGTCAATCTTAACATCAGCTATTTCGACCAGCGCCGGCGGCAGCTCAACCCGAAAAAGACGCTCTGGGAAACGCTCTGCCCGCAAGGCGGCGACCGGGTGCAGGTCGGCGCGAAATCGCGCCATGTCGTCGGCTACCTCAAGGATTTCCTGTTCGATCCCAAACAGGCCCAATCCCCCACCGGCAGCCTCTCCGGCGGCGAGGCGAACCGCCTGTTGCTGGCGAAGGTGCTGGCGCAACCCGGCGACGTGCTGGTGCTCGACGAACCCACCAACGACCTCGACATGGACAGCCTCGACGTGCTGGAGGATTTCCTGGGCGAATATTCCGGCACGCTGGTGCTGGTGAGCCACGACCGCGACTTCCTCGACCGCACGGTGACGCGCCTGCTTGCTTTCGAGGAGGGCGGCCATATCGAGGAAGTGATCGGCGGCTACAGCGACTACGAACGCCAGAAGGCCGCGAGTTCCGCGCCGCGCAAAGCCCCTTCCTCCACGCCGGCACAGGAAAAAGAACGGGCAGCTTCCGTGCCGTCGCGCGCATCGGCCCCCGTACGCATGAGCTACAAAGACAAGCGCGAACTGGAAATGCTGCCGGAAAAAATCGCCACGCTGGAAGCCCGCATCTCCCAATACAATGAGCTGCTCGCCGACCCCGGTCTTTACATGCGCGACCCCGCCACGTTTGACGAATCCAGTCGTGGCCTGGAAAAAGCCCGCGCCGAGAAAGACCGTGCCGAAACGCGATGGCTCGAACTCGAAGCCATGCGCGAGGCGGCGGAGGGGTGAACGTCACACCGCTTGCCGGAAACGCTGCATGGTTTATGCTGCTTGCCTGCATAGGGGCGAATCATGAAATTCCAGCACAGCCTGGCGGCGATCCTGGTGGCGGCGCTGTGGGGCATCAATTTCGGGGCGGCTAAATACGGCATGGAACATTTTCCGCCGCTGCTGCTCACCTGCTTCCGTTTCAGCCTGGTCGCCCTGTTTCTTCTGCCCTTCGCCCGCCGCTTTCCCGCGCCGACGATGAAACGGCTGGCGCTGCTTGCCCTGACGCTCGGCACCATGCATTTCGGCCTGATGTTCACCGGCCTTGCCTGGGGGCTCGATGTCAGCACGGCGGCCATTGCCTCTCAGCTTGGGGTGCCGTTTTCCTGCCTGCTCGGGGCGATCTTCCTGTCGGATCAGCTTGGTATGTGGCGCAGCACGGGGCTGATGATCTCCTTTGTCGGCATCATGCTGATCGCGGGCACGCCGGACGTGGCGAAGAATTTTCCGGCTTTCATGCTGACGGTTGCCGGAGCGATGTGCTGGGCGGCGAGCAACATTCAGATCAAGAAACTGGGCCAGATGCCGGTGATGCGCATGCTGTTCTGGATGGCCCTGTTCAGTGCGCCGATGCTGCTCGTCTCCTCGCTGGTGCTGGAAGGAAGCGATCCGCTGGAAAGATTGCGCACTGTGCCGCTTCGCCCGGCGCTGGGGCTTTTGTACACCGTGGTGTTTTCCACCCTCGTGGCATACGGCCTGTGGTATTGGCTGATGGCGCGTTTCCCAATCACCCAGGTGGCGCCGTATTCGTTGCTGGTGCCAGTGTTTGGCGTGGCGACGGGCGTGCTTGCTTTCGGCGATGAGTTCACCTGGTTCAAGGCTGTGGGCGCCGCCGTGACCATGACCGGCGTGGCGATTATCGTGATCCGCCGCCCGCGCACGGCATTGCAGGTGGAGTGAATCAGCGGGTGATGGCCGGCTGATATGTCATCTCCGCGAGATCGAAGGCATACACTTCCGGAAGCTGGGTCTGATATGCCCAGAGCTGTTCCGCCAGCACGGGCACCCAGTTCGTGGGCTCCATATCCGGCATATAATGCGGCTGAAGCATATTCTTCAGATTGCCGACCCAATGCGGAATGGCGCCGATGACTCCGCTTGGCAACAGCGCGTCAAAAGGAGGTTCCGCGAAGACAAAACGCGCGATCTCCCCATCCGAAACCGGAGCGCCGGGATCGCAGAAACGGCACAGCAGGCCCATGGCGTGCGACAGGCTGTTGATATGGTTCTGCACCATTTCCGGCGGGTATATCTCGTTCAGCATGGCCTGCACCTCGTGCGGGGGCATGGCCGGCTGCGGTTCGAGAACCCTGTTGTCAATAGTGATGCCGCCGGGAAACGCCTCCCGGGCATGGTCGCGCGCGTAGGTGCCGTCCGCGATATCGCGCCAATACACAATGGCGGTCCAGTAGATGCTATGCACCATCCGGGCGAATTCCTGGAATCCTTTATCCTCGCGTATGGCGCTCAACGTCATCCCTGCATCAACGTTTCGTTCACCAAGATAAGCTATTGCTGAGCAAGAACCAATCCGCAATCCATGCGGGTCTGGCGCCACTCGTCGGTGCAGCTATGCTTTTTTTACAACCGAGATGTCATGACCACTTCTCCCAACTGCGATGAGCGTCCCGCAGATGCGGCGATCGATATGTTGGTGCTTCACTACACCGGCATGGCGACGGCGGAGGAAGCGATCGCACGTCTCTGCGATCCGGCGGCGAAAGTAAGCGCGCATTATCTGATTAAGGAAAGCGGCGAAATTCTTGCCCTGGTGCCTGAGGAAAAACGCGCCTGGCACGCCGGCAAAAGTTATTGGCGCGGCAAAGAAGGGCTGAACGCGAACTCGATCGGCATCGAGATCGTGAACCCCGGCCATGAATTCGGCTACCGCGATTTCAAGGAAGCGCAGTACGAAGCATTGATTCCGCTATGCCGGGAGATTCTGAAGCGCCACGCGATTCCGGCCCGCAACGTGGTCGGCCATTCCGACATCGCCCCCGACCGCAAGGAGGATCCCGGCGAGAAATTCGACTGGGAACGCCTGGCAATGGAAGGCATCGGCCTGTGGCCGGAGGCGCTGAAACGCCTTTCCCTGTTCAAGGATCTCGGCGACGGTGACAAGGGAGAGCGCGTCGCCGCCATGCAGAAAAAACTGTCAGATTACGGCTACGCCGTTGTTTGCCACGGGGAATACGATGAAGCCACGATGTTGGCCGCGCTGGCCTTCCAGCGCCATTTCCGCCAGGAACGCCTGGATGCGGTATGGGACTGGGAATGCAACGACCGGCTGAACGTGCTGCTGGAGATGGCGCAAAAATAAAAAAAGCCGGCATGAAGCCGGCTTTTTTATGCGAAGCGAAGCATCAGGATCTGATACGGCCGCCAAACAAATCCAGCGCGGCATTAACCGTGCTCCGCCAAGTCTCAGAAAGCGCCGCTGACACGTTTTCGCTGGGTTCGGGGGCCGTGCGCCAATCCGTCTGCGAACCGTCGCTGTTGCGGACGGCCCATTGATCAGCGTTATCCGGGTTGTTCAGGAATCTGCCGTCATTGCCTTGCGTGCCTTCATTATCCCATGCGCGGCGCACGGTAACGCCGTCAAAGGGGGTGCCGGCATTGGCATCAATGCCCGCATTGGCCATGAAGTTGAAGAAGCCTTCCATGGCGTTCGCGGACTGCGTCGCCCAGGGCTGATCGGCAGTGGAGCCGAACACGGTGATGGGCACGCGGCCTCCGGCAGGGTTCTCGAATGTGATTTGCCCGTTCTCGATCTGCACATTCCGCAGCTGGATGCGGACAAAGGCGGAATCGCCCTCCGCGCCGTGCTGGGGCGACGTCACGAGCGTATCGGATACCTGATAGGTGAACATGATGTTCACCCGGCTGATATCGTCGCCCACGCGCGCGCTGGCGCTTTCCAGCATGCTGCGGAAAAAATGCTCCAGCTCGGTAATGTCGTGATCACCCTGCACCAACCCCTTCTGGTTGATGAACATGAATAGCGCTTGATCGCTAGGGTCCACGTTGACATAGAAGCATTCATTCACCTTCCAGTCTTCCCCGGTGCTGGGAATGACGCCGTCCCAGTTGACGACATGGTCATGCAGCGCTTCGTCGATGCCTGGATGAGCTTCCCCGACCTGATCATCCTGATCGTGGTGGTCTCGGTGCTCGGACCGGGGATGATCCAGGTGATCTTCGTGCTCGGCCTCACCTTCGGCATCGCCGGCAGCCGCATCGTGCGCGGCGCCGTGGTGTCGGTGCGCGAGAACATGTACATCCACGCCGCGCAGTCCATGGGCGCCGGCACCACGCGCATCCTGCTGCAGCACATCCTGCCCAACATCCTGCCGCCGGTGATCGTGCTGTTCACCACCCGCGTCGGCGCCGTCATCCTGGTCGAATCCGGCCTCAGCTTCCTTGGCTTCGGCGTGCCGCCGCCCGCCCCCACCTGGGGCGGCATGCTCAGCGGCGCCGGGCGCACCTACATGTACATGGCCCCCTGGCTGGCGCTGGCCCCGGGCATCTGCATCACCATCGTCGTCTACGCCATCAACGTGCTTGGCGACGCCATGCGCGACCTTCTCGACCCGCGCATGCGCGGCAGCCGCTGACGAAACGGAGTGACTCCCCGATGAAACGCCTCCTCCTCGCCGCCACCCTCCTGGCCCCGCTCGCCGCCGCGCCGGCGAAGGCCCAGGCCCCGCAATACGGCGGCAACCTCGAGATCGGCACCGTCAACGTCACCATCTCGGCCCTGTCCTTCGACCCGCAGGACTTCGCCTGGAAGCTCAACCACGACACCGGCCTCTACCTCGAGACCCTCTTCGCCGGCGACCTCGACAAGTCGATCCGCCGCGGCGGCAAGTACAGCTTCAAGCCCGACGCGTGGGTGCCCGAGGACGCGCTGCGCGGCGAACTCGCCGAAAGCTGGAAGTGGGAGGACAACCCGCTGCGCGTGGTGGTGAAGCTGCGGAAGGGCATCATGTGGCCCGCCAAGGCCGGCGTGATGGAAAGCCGCGAGTTCAACGCCGACGACGTGGTGTTCAGCTTCAACCGCCAGAACGCCAGTCCCAAGAAGGTCTCCGGCTATTTCGACCACGTGGAGAAGGTCGAGGCGACCGATCCCCACACCGTCGTCTTCTACATGAAGGAATACAACGCCGAGTGGGACTACCGCTTCGGCTGGGGCTACTATTCCCAGATCATCCCGCCCGAACTCGCCAAGGCGGGCGCCGGGAACTGGAAGAACGCCGTCGGCACCGGCCCGTTCCAACTCGCCGACTACGTGCAGGGCAACCAGCAGGTCTATGCCCGCAACCCGATCTACTGGGACAGCGACACGATCGACGGCAAGAAGTACAAGCTGCCCTTCGTCGACAAGGTGACCTACCGCATCATCCGCGACGAGGCGACGCAGCACACCGCGCTGCGCACCGGCAAGCTCGACATCCTCGAGGTCATCCGCTGGCAGGCCGTCGACAGCCTCAAGAAATCCGCGCCGCAGCTGAAATGGTCCAAGTGGCTGTCGATGTCCGGCACCTTCCTGTCCATGCGCGTCGACACCAAGCCGTTCGACGACATCCGCGTGCGCCGCGCGCTGAACATGGCGGTGAACAAACAGGAGATCGTGAAGGAATACTACGGCGGCAACGCCGAGCTGTTCGGCTACCCGCAGCATCCCGAGTACCTCGGCTACTTCGAGCCGCTCGAATCCATGCCCGACAGCATCAAGGAGCTGTTCACCTACAACCCGCAGAAGGCCAAGCAGCTGCTGCGCGAGGCCGGCTACCCCAACGGCTTCACCTTCAAGGTCCAGGTCTGCTCCTGCAACAGCGACCACATGGACCTGCTGCCGCTCGTCGCCGGCTACCTCGAGCAGGTCGGCGTCAAGATCGAGATCCAGCCGATGGAGTACGGCGCCTTCCTCTCGGCCATGACCACGCAGAAGCACGCCGCCGGCTACTT
>JAFLCR010000095.1 GCA_017302755.1 Alphaproteobacteria bacterium | reverse complement strand
GGGCTCACCTGGTTGGGGAGCATCTGCGCGGGCACCTGAACGGCGGGATTGACGAGCACAAGAAAGCCGTGGATGGTTTAATTTGTGTAACCATTATACGGCAAAAACTATAAATATTATTAAGTTATGGTTAGATTTGTATTGCTCGAAGCCTAAACAACCAATTGATATTTCTATATATACAACATTATCGAGCCAGCTTCAGGGAAACGTATATCAGCGGCGAGTGCTTCTTCTAGCTGTTGCATGTAGTTTTCCCGCGAGATTTCCACGGCCCCAAACTGGGCGAGGGTGCGGTTTAGAAACTGCGTGTCGAGCAGCGTAAAACCGGCGCGACGCAGCGCCTGCACGAGAACGGTAAGTGCCGCTTTGCTGGCGTTGGTGGCGCGGCTGAACATGCTTTCGCCGAAAAACGCCCCGCCGAGTGAAACCCCGTAAAGCCCGCCCACCAGCTTGCCGTCTTGCCAGGTTTCAATGGAATGCGCATGGCCGCGGCGCGCCAGTTCGCAGTAAAGCGCAATGATTTCTGGGTTGATCCAGGTGTCCTTGCGGCCCTCGTTGACTTCAGCGCAAGCCTGGATCACCTGCTCGAACGCCATGTCCGCCGAGTAGGTAAAAGGATGCTTATGAAGAAACTTCCTGAGCGAACGCGGCATGTGGAATTCCGCCAGCGGTAGCACGCCCCGCTTTTCGGGGTTGAACCAGTACAGCTCGCGCGCGCTGGCGCTCGGCGCCATGGGGAACAGACCGAGCGTGTAGGCGCCCAGCACCAGCTCTGGCGTGATTTCAGGGTTCTGAACCATCCCAGGAACATGCTATGACGGGGACGATTCCATCAAGGATAATATGATGCCCACAATCCTTCTGCTTATTGCCTCCAACATCTTCATGACCCTCGCCTGGTACGGCCATCTCAAATACAAAGACGTGGCGCTCTGGAAGGTCATCCTCATCAGCTGGCTGATCGCGCTGCCCGAATATGCGCTTCAGGTGCCTGCCAACCGGCTGGGCTACGGCCAGTTCACGGGAGCGCAGCTCAAGGTAATTCAGGAAATCATTACCTTATCAGTCTTTGCGGTGTTCAGCGTCCTTTATCTCGGCGAGGCGCTACGCTGGAACCATGTGGCCGCGTTCGCAATGATGGTCGGGGCATGTTATCTGATGTTCGCGAAGATCTAGAGCCTGTCCGGATAATCGCTGGTGATGCCGTCGACGCCCATGCTGTAGGCGTGGGCGATGTCGTCGGCATGGTTGGCGGTCCAGACATAGACGGCTTTGCCGCGGTTTCTTGCATCAGCTACGAATTCCGGCGTCAGGTTGTGAACGCAGATGCTGATGGCCTCGCAGGGCAGGTCGTCGGCAAAAGCGGCATAGCCGATCGGCATGCCGCCCAGTATCGGCGCGATGGGAATGCGCGGCTCATGACGTTTTACCGCCAGGATCTGATGATGGTCGAAGGATTCGACCAGCACGTCCTGCCAGTCGATCACCTTATTCAAGACTTTTTCCTTGATGATTTCCGCTACCGGAACAGCGGAGGCGCGATCCTTGATCTCGATGATCAACTTGCATTTTCCGGCTACGAAATCGAGCGCTTCGCCCAAGGTGGCAATGCGCTCGCCCTTGCCCGCATCAAGCTGTTTCAGTTCCGCCAGAGTCATCTGCGAGACTTTGCCTTTGCCGTTGGTGGTGCGGTCCACCCGGTCATCGTGGATCACCACCACCTCACCGTCGCCAGTCGAATGCACGTCGCATTCAATCATATCGACCCCGAAATCGATAGCTTTCTGGAAAGATCGCAGCGTATTCTCCGGCTCATGGCCCGCTGCGCCGCGATGGCCGACTTTGATGGTCATGATTTCGCCAGTGCCTCAATCGCCAGGGCATAGCCTTTTGCTCCCAGCCCGCAGATGATGCCCCTCGCCGCGAGCGATACAAAGGAATGGTGACGGAATTCCTCCCGCCGGTGCGGATTGGAAAGATGCACTTCGATCACGGGAATCGTCAGTGTTTTCAGCGCATCCAGAATGGCCACCGACGTATGGGTGAAGGCGGCGGCGTTGAGGATAAGCCCGCCATAGCCGCTTCGGCATTCCTGGATGGCGTTCACGAGCTCGCCCTCGAGGTTGCTTTGCCGGAAATCGATGCTAAGCCCATGCGCTTCAGCCGTTTTCTCGCATAGAGCCTGGATGTCGGCGAGGGTATCCTTGCCGTAGATTTCAGGCTCGCGCATCCCCAGCAGGTTAAGGTTCGGCCCGTTCAGGATCATGATGCGTGCGGCGGACATTGTATTTTGACTCAAAATCGGGAATATCGGGCCAGATTATCTATTATTTGCTGAAGATTTCCTAATGCAGATTACAGTCAACGGCGAAGCGCGGGAGATTTCCGTGGGCGAAACGCTCCTGGCGTTGCTTGCGCGGCTGGAGATCGATGCCAGGAAAGTGGCGGTGGAGCGGAATCTGGCCATCGTGCCCAAAGGAAATTACGCCGACACGGCGCTTGCCCCAGGCGATGTTATTGAGATCGTGCATTTCATAGGAGGGGGATGATGGAAGATCCGTTTTTCCTCGCTGGGAAAACCTTTGCTTCGCGCCTGCTGGTGGGCACGGGGAAGTATAAGGATTTCGAGGAAACGAAACTTGCCATCGACGCCTCCGGCGCGCAGATCGTCACCGTGGCCGTGCGCCGGGTGAACATTGCCAAACCCGGCGCGCCGATGCTGCAGGATTACATTGACCCCAAGCGCTACACCTACCTGCCCAACACCGCAGGCTGCCACACTGCCGAAGAAGCCGTGCGCACGCTGCGCCTGGCCCGCGAGGCGGGCGGGTGGAAGCTGGTGAAGCTTGAGGTGCTCGGCAAGAGCGCCACGCTTTATCCGGACATGATGGAAACGCTCAGTGCCGCGGAAGTGCTGGTGAAAGAGGGTTTCGACGTGATGGTCTACTGCACCGACGATCCGCTGCTGTGCAGGCGCTTGGAGGATCTCGGCTGTGTGGCCATCATGCCGCTGGCCGCACCGATCGGTTCGGGGCTTGGCATTCTCAATCCCGTGAACCTTCGCCTCATCGTCGCGCAATCGCGCGTGCCGGTGCTGGTGGATGCGGGCGTGGGTACTGCCTCCGACGCGGCGCTCGCCATGGAACTGGGCTGCGACGGCGTGCTCATGAACACCGCCATTGCCGAGGCGAAAGAGCCCGTAAAAATGGCTGAAGCGATGAAGCACGCCGTCATCGCCGGAAGGCTCGCCTATCTGGCGGGGCGCATGCCGAAGCGCGAGATGGCCGCGCCCTCCTCGCCGGTTTCGGGGATGATCCAGAGTGCGTAACCCCTTATTCCTCGCCGCGGGCGGCATCCTGCTCCTCACCGTGTGGCGGGTGCTGTCGCTGGCTTATTTCTTTCCCTTCGATCTGTACGGCGACGAAGCCCAATACTGGGAATGGTCGCTGAATCCAAGTTTTGGCTATTACTCCAAGCCGCCGATGGTGGCCTGGGCGATCGCGGCCAGCACCTCGCTCTGCGGCGACAGCGAATTCTGCATCCGCCTGCCCGCGCTGCTCGCGCAGGCGCTGACCGCATGCGTCATTTACGCACTCGTCCGCGCGCTGGCGCCGCAGCGCCCGTTCGCCGCCACGGCCTCGGCGCTCGCCTACGCGACCCTTCCGGCGGTGACGCTTTCCTCGCATATCGTTTCCACCGATCCGTTCCTGATGCTGTTCTGGGCGTGCTCGATGCTGTGCATGGTGCATGCCCTGGCACATCCGCGCTGGTGGCTGGCGGCAGGCATCGCGGCCGGGCTGGCCATGCTTTCCAAATACAATGCGGTCATGCTCGGGCCTTGCGCGCTGTTGGCTTTGTGGTTCTTGCCGCGGCATCGTCATCACCTGCGTTCTCCTTGGCTTTGGGGCGGTGTGGCGCTGGCGGCGCTGGTATTCCTGCCGAATCTGTTATGGAACGCGCAGCACGCCTGGGTCAGCGCACGCCATACAGGCGACAATGCGTCGCTCTACAAATCCTGGGGCAATCCGGCAGCGGGGTTTGAGTTTCTGGGCGCGCAGGCGCTGGTGATTGGCCCGGTGCTGTTCGGCGGGCTGGTCTGGGCGCTGGCGCGCTGGCGTGAGGCGGTGAGGGATGAAAGCCTGCGCTTTCTGCTGTGCTTCACGGTGCCGTGGCTGTCGATGGTGCTTACCCTTGCTTTTCTTACTCGCGCTCACGCCAACTGGGGCGCGCCGGCCTATGTGGCGGGCACGGCGCTGGCGGCGGTCTGGCTGATGCGCAGGCCCGCATGGCTCTATGCGGCGCTGGCGCTGAACGTTGCCGTCATGCTGGCGTTTCCCGGCGCGCAGCCGCTGGCGAAAGTCATCGGTGTCACGCGCGATCCGTTCGAACGGCTGGCGGGGTGGCGCGAGGTCGCCGACGCGGTTGCCAAGCTTCAGGCGGCTCATCCCGGCACTATTGTGCTGGTGGACAGCCGCATGCTGTTCGCGGAACTCAGCTACTACATGACGCCGCGCCCCTACCGCAATCTTGCGAAGTGGGATGCCGACAATCAGCCCAGCGACCAGTACGACATGGTGGCCGGCATCGAGCGCCATCAGGGAAAGAACTTTTTGATGGTGACGGAATCCTCCTCAGAGGACATGGCGGCCGTGCTGCCGCATTTCGGCGCATCGAAGCAATTGGAAGACCTTTCGGCTTCCAGGCGTTATCACGTGTATCTATTGCAGGATTATCTGGGCAGGGACGTTCCATGACGTTCGTGAAGCTGCTTCCGCCGCGTTGGTTCTGGGTGGTGTTCGCCGCCGCCTCGTTGACGTTTCTCCTGTGGCCGCAGCTTGATATTGCCGCGCATCGCCCGTTCTACCGCGAAGAGGAGGGGTTTTACCTCCGCGACAACCCCATCGTCTTCTTCATTCACGAGGCCGTGCCCTGGATCACCCGGCTGATCGTGCTTGGCGTTGTGGGAGCATGCGTATGGCATAGGTGGCAAAAAAGGTCGTTGGCAGGCAGGCAGGCGGCGTATCTACTGCTGTCGCTCGCGCTGGGCCCGGGGCTTCTGGTGAATACCGTGCTCAAGGACCAATGGGGTAGGGCGCGGCCGTCGCAGATCGTCGAGTTTGGCGGTGATAAACCCCACACGCCACCGCTAGTGCCAGTGACAAACTGCGAGCGGAATTGTTCCTTTGTTTCAGGCCACGCTTCGGTGGGGTTCTATTTTTACAGCTTTGCGTTTCTTTACCCACGCCATCGCCGGCGCATTCTGCTCGGTGCCACGGTAGCAGGCGGAGGCATCGGCCTGGTGCGCATGATGGAAGGGGGCCATTTTCTGAGCGACGTGATCTTCTGCGGGCTTGCGGTCTATTTCGTGGCTCACGCCCTGCACGTTTTGATGTTCAGTCGCGCGTCAGGATAGTTTCTGCGGCTGAGTATGCGCCTTCAGAGATAAGGCGCCCTCCTAAACCGCTCGAAAGCAAAAATGGTCGGGGCGAGAGGATTCGAACCTCCGGCCTCCTGCTCCCGAAGCAGGCGCGCTACCAGGCTGCGCCACGCCCCGACACTTTATCATGAGCTCAGGCGCCGCTGGGGCTGCGCCTATCATGGTGCTAGTCCTCGCTTTGCTCGTCCGGGGGCTTGTTTCGGGAGAATGCCTTGCCGGAAGCGTTTTAATACGTTCTGGCGGCGCAAAATTCAAGGACTTCCAGAAGTGCCGATTTTTCCTGGGATTCTGGCAGGTTGTTCAGGGCGGCGGCGGCTTCCTGCAGGAAACGTCCGGCTTCGGCGCGGGTTTGCTCCAGCGCCTGGTGCCGGGCCAGGATCTGCCGGGCCTGTTGCCAGTCCTCCTTCTGCTGCTGGCCGGGGGTGAACGCGCGCTCCCAGAACCGGCGTTCGGATGCGTCGGCCGCCGCGTAGGCCAGGATCACCGGGAGGGTGACCTTGGCGTCGCGGAAATCATCGCCGATCGCTTTGCCAAGCCTTTTCTCGGACGTTCCGATACCGTAATCGAGCGCGTCATCCGTAAGTTGGAACGCCATGCCAAGCGCATGGCCATAAGTGCGCAACGCGGTGCGGTGCGCGCGTTGATCGCTCAGTTCCGCGCCCACCTCGCAGGCGGCGGCAAAGAGCTTGGCGGTTTTGGCGGCGATGACGCGAAAATACGCGTCCTTGCCGGCATCCAGCTGGTGCATGGTGGCCAGCTGCAGCACCTCGCCTTCGGCAATGGTTGCCGCGGCATCGGAGAGAATGTCGAGCACGGGCAGCGATTCGGCCCGCACCATCAGTCGGAAAGCCTGGGCGATCAAATAATCACCCACGAGCACGCTGGATTTGTTGTCCCACAGCGCGTTGGCTGAAGGCTGGCCACGCCGGAGCGAGCTGCCATCCACTACATCATCGTGCAGCAGCGTGGCAGTGTGCATGCACTCCACGGCGGCTGCCAGGGTGACGTGGTGCATGCCTCTTTGGTAGCCGCACACGCGGGCTGAAGCGAGGGTCAGCATCGGCCGCAATCGTTTGCCGCCGGATACGATTAGATGTTTGCTGATTTCCGGAATGAGCGTGACGTCATTCTTAGCTACGTCGAGCAGCAAGGCATCCACGCGCTCCAGATCGTCGCGCACGAGCTGGTGCAGGCGATCAATGCCCGTTTCGGGCGTCATGGCGGCAGCGGCGGAGGTTTGGGGCACGGTTCTGGCCTTTGATGCAGGGCAGGATTAACCTTTTATCTGCATGAAATCCAGCTTTTTTATGGAAAGGTTTTCTTTGTCAAGCGTGCCCAGGGCTGTTATATAGCTGGCTTCGCCTTGGAAGCTGGTTAATATATCGTTAACCTTCATGGATTATCGTGCCGGATCAGCCGGCAAGAAACAGGTCGCTTATGACACGCCGCAATTGGGTCGCCACCGCGATGGGGATGCGGGGCACTCTGGATGACGAAGAGCTTGAACGCGAGGAAGTTGTGCTCCTGGTGCAGGGGAACAATTTGTTCGATCAGCGCATTTTCTGTTATGTGCGCGTGCCCTATTTTTCGTTGAAGGATATCAAGCACCGTATGGACCGTGGAGAGAATTTCGATCTGCGTGAATACGGCGAGGTGCTGGCCGCCGGCATCGGCGAGCCGAGCGACGAGATCAAGAACGAGATCGCCGAGGAGTTCGAAATGTTTCCCGTCAGCGCCCGCGCGCCCGATGTGGAGCAGGAAGAAATCGTTGAGGAAGAAGATGACGGTTCCTCCGCTCCCCCGGCTCCGCCGCAGAATCCTTTTTAATTTCTTGGCTCGCGCGCCGCTGCGATTGCCGCCAACTCCGCGACAAAACCCAGAATCCTGCAGCTACCCGTTTCATAGCCGATATGCGGCGCATTTTCGCATAGCGTCGCGAAGGACATGCCGCGTGCGTTCAGGTTGGTGTAGGCGTCTTTCTCGCTGTTGACGCGGTTGAATCCGCCCACGGCCTGTCCGTCTATGAGATAGACCACCGGCTCGGCACTTTGCCCGCCGATGATGTCGGCAGTCTTCACGCCTTCCTGGATGATCACGCGTGTATTCACCGCCCCGCCCTTGATGACCTGCATCTGATTGCGGTGTTTCTTGTTGAGTGAACGCATTTCTTCGCCCGAGCGCACGGACATGATGCCCATGCCGTAGGTGCCGCTGTCGGCTTTCACGAAAACATGCGGGTCGTCGGTGATGCCGTATTGCGCGTATTTATCGGCGATGCGCGCGATCATCTCGTCCACGGCTTTCGCGACGCATTCCACGCCTTCGCCGGATTTGAAATCCACTTCTCCGCAGGAATGAAACCAGGTTGTGATGAGCCACGGGTCGATGCCGAAATGTTCGGCGAATGCGTCGGCCACCTGGGTATAGGCGGTGAAATGGTCGCTTTTCAGGCGCCGCCACCAGCCCATCGCCACCGGTGGCGCGACGGGTTGTTCGATGCCCTCCAGCTCCGCGGGTGCGCCGGAGGTGAAATCGTTGTTGGAGATGACGATGTCCGGCGTGAACCCGGCATGGGTTTCCACCCGGTTTCCGGCGCGTTTCAAGCGCTCGATCGTCACGTCGCGTTCGCTTGAAGTGGTGAGCTTGCGCTCGTTTTCCTCTTCCTCCCATAGCCCGGTGAGCCTCACGTCGAACCCGGCATTCTCAAGAATGGATTTCAGGATGCGCGTATTTTCCAGGTAGTGAAGGTTTCGCGTATGGTTTTCGGTGAGCACGGCCAGTTTTCGCGCCTGCGGATAACGTGTGCTGAAGAAGTGCCGCGCCATTTCCGCCGCCCGCACCTGCGAGGATGGGGAAAGATTATTGAAGCCTGCAGGATAAAGGTTGGTGTCCACCGGCGCCAGCTTGGGGCCGGAATGGCGCAGGTCGACGGAGGTATAGAAAAACGGTGGCGTTTTTTTGCGTTCTGCCTCCAACCAGGCATCGATCTCGGGTCGGCGGCGATCGTAA
>JAFLCR010000094.1 GCA_017302755.1 Alphaproteobacteria bacterium | reverse complement strand
TCGATGGTCAGGAACTTCTGCATGGGCGGCTTATAGCCTGTATTTCTGGCCCTGTCACCTACCCGGGTGGGTAGGTTTTTTTTAGTTCAGCAATGTGGTAACATCCCACATCCGGCAGGAAAACCCCCACTCGTTGTCATACCACGCGGCCACCCGCACCAAGCTGCCGCCAACCACCGCCGTTTGGGTGAGGTCGAACACCGAGCTGAACGGGCTGTGATTGAAATCAATGGACACCAGCGGCTCGTCGGTCGTGCCGAGCACGCCCTTCATGGGGCCGGAAGCGGCGGCTTTGATGGCGTTGTTGATTTCTTCCGCGCTCGTCGCCTTGCCGGCGTTGAAGGTGAGGTCCACCAGCGACACGTTGGGGGTCGGCACGCGGATGGAGGTGCCGTCGAGCTTGCCTTTCAGCTCCGGCAGCACGAGGCCAAGCGCCTTGGCCGCGCCGGTGGAGGTGGGTACCATCGAGAGCGTGGCGGCGCGGGCGCGCCGCAGATCCTTATGGCTGCCGTCGTGGATGTTCTGGTCGGAGGTATAGGCGTGGATGGTGGTCATGTAGCCCTGCACGATGCCGACCGCGTCGTTCAGGGTTTTTGCCACGGGGGCCAGGCAGTTGGTGGTGCAGGAACCGACCGAGACGATCTTGTGCTCTTTCTTCAACGCCGCGTTGTTCACGCCGTAGACGATGGTCGATTCGGCGTCCGGCGAGGGGGCCGAGATCAGCACCTTCTTCGCGCCCGCCGCGATGTGCCGCTCGGCATCGGCCTTCTTGGTGAACTTGCCGGAGCATTCCAGCACCACGTCCACGCCGAGGTCTTTCCAGGGCAGTTTCTCCGGCTCGCGCTCATGGAAAATCTTCATCTTATGCTTGCCGAAGCGGATCTCCTCGCTCTCGGCGGTAATCTCGCCGGGGAAGCGGCCGTGCACGGAATCATATTTCAGCAGGTGCAGATGGGCCGGCGTCGCGGCAGGGCCATTGGCGGCCACGATCTCGATATCCCATTGGTTATACTCCGCCGCGGCGCGGATGAGGCAGCGGCCGATGCGGCCAAGCCCGTTGATGGCAACTTTTATGGTCATAGGAAATAGTGCGCGATAAGAATATATAATCCAAGCCCTGCAATGAGGGCATTAGCTACTATAATAAGCGACCGGTATTCTTTGAATATCTTTTTACCTTCCGGCCGCCCCTTCTTCGCTATTACCCAAAGACCGAAAGGCACGGAAACTAGGGACTGAAAAAGCAGAACAACGGCCAGAAGAAGTCCGAGCCAATCACGGCAAAACGCATGAAACTCGGCTAATTCATGGGTTAGGCTACTCAGGATTTCTTCCGTCACAGCAGCACACCCAGTTTCTTCATCGCTTCCTCCACCACGCGTTCCGCCGTGATGCCGAAGCGCTTGTACAATTCCTTCGCCGGGGCCGAGGCGCCGAAGCCTTCCATGCCGATGAACACGCCGCCTGCGCCAGTATACTTTTCCCAGCCGAAGCCGATGGCGGCTTCAATGGCGATCTTGACCGTGTCCTTGCCGAGCACCTTGGTGCGATATTCCGGCGTTTGCGCATCGAACAGCTCCCAGCAGGGAAGCGACACAACGGACGTGGGAATGCCTTTGGTTTCCAGCTGCTTGGCTGCTTCGACGGCGAGGCTCACTTCCGAGCCGGTGGCGATCAGCGTCACCTTGGCTTTCTTGTTTTCCACGAGCAGGTAGCCGCCCTTGGCGCAGAGGTTTTCCTTCGTCGCTTCCTGGCGCAGCGTGGGCAGCGCCTGGCGCGACAGGGCGAGGATGGAGGGGGCGTCGGGCGTGGAGATGGCCAGTTCCCAGCACTCGGCGGTTTCCATGGCGTCCGCCGGGCGGAAGACCAGGAGGTTGGGGATGGCGCGAAGGCTGGCCAGATGCTCGACGGGCTGATGGGTCGGGCCGTCCTCGCCCAGGCCGATCGAGTCATGCGTCATGACGTAGATCACACGCTGCTTCATGAGCGCGGAGAGACGGATCGAGGGGCGGCAGTAATCGGTGAACACCAGGAAGGTGCCACCGTAAGGAATCACACCGCCATGCAGCGCCATGCCGTTCATGGCTGCCGCCATGCCGTGCTCGCGGATGCCGTAATAGATATAGCGGCCCGCGTAGTTTTGAGCTGTCAGAGGCTCCTGTCCCTTGGCCCTGGTGTTGTTGGAGCCGGTTAGATCGGCAGAGCCGCCGACGAGTTCCGTCATGATCGGGGAGAGCACTTCAAGCACGTCCTGCGAGGCATTGCGCGTCGCCTTGGAAGGCTTCTCCACCGCGATCTTCGCTTTCAGTTCGGCCACGGCCTTTTCCCAGCCTTTCGGCAGGTCGCCGGAAAGGGCATGGGTGTATTCGTCCTGATGCTCCTGCTCATACTTGTCGAAACGCTTTTTCCAGGCGGCATAGTCCTTGTCGTGCAGGTGACCGATATCGCGCCAGGCATGAAGCACTTCCTCAGGAATCTCAAACGCCTTGTGCGGCCAATTGAGGTTCTTGCGGGTGCCTTCGATTTCACCGGCGCCGAGCGGGCTGCCATGGCTTTTCTCGCTGCCCGCCTTGGTGGGCGCGCCGTAGGCGATGGTGGTCTTGCAGGCGATCAGCGTCGGCTTGTCGCTGGCCTTGGCCTGGGAGAGCGCGGTCGTGATGGCGAAGGGGTCATGGCCGTTGATCCGCATCGTTTTCCAGCCGCTGGCGTCGAAGCGCTTCAGCGTGTCCTCGGTGATGGAGAGGCTGGTCGGGCCGTCGATGGATATGCCGTTATCGTCGAACAGCACGATGAGCTTGTTCAATTTCAGGTGCCCGGCGAGCGAGATTGCTTCCTGGCTGATGCCCTCCATGAGGCAGCCATCCCCGGCGATCACGTAGGTATGATGATCGACCAGTTCTTTGCCGAAACGCGCGGCGAGATGAGCTTCGGCGATGGCCATGCCGACCGCGTTGGCGATGCCCTGGCCGAGCGGGCCGGTGGTGGTTTCAATGCCCGCGGCATGGCCGAATTCGGGATGGCCGGCGGTCTTGGCGCCCCATTGGCGGAAATTTTTGATGTCTTCCAGCGTGATGTCGCCATAGCCGGTCAGGTACAGCATCGCGTAAAGCAGCATCGAGCCGTGGCCGGCGGAGAGGATGAAGCGGTCGCGGTCCGGCCACGCCGGGTGGGCGGGGTCGTATTTCAGAAACTGGGTGAAAAGCACGGTAGCAACGTCTGCCATGCCCATCGGCATGCCGGGATGGCCCGACTGCGCGGCCTCGACCGCGTCCATCGCTAGGGCGCGGATGGCGTTCGCCATATCCTGATGCGAAACGTTCGTTTTGGAAACCGCCGCTTGTGCCGTCATGCGTGCATATCCGAAAAGGAGGAGGGGACAGCGCCTTCATGCCGTGCCGGCGCCCCACGCGCAAGATTTTTCTTCCCCGCCAGGGTGATTTGTTTTAATCATTTATAAAAGATTAGGGAGTCTTTGTGCATGCTGGATTCGCTTACCCTCGACATGGATGACCTTCCTTCCGGTGAGCCTGGCCCGGTGATGCGTGCCCGCAGGCGATTGGAAACCGCGTTTTCCACCCTGGTTTTGGCGGTGGAGGCGCTGCGCGAGCAAGCTGGTCCGCCCATCGACCTCAAACAGGAGGTGGTGGATGGGTTTCAGCGAGAGATCAGCGCGCTGCGCGACGAGAACGAACGGCTGAACGCCTTGCTCACCGAAAGCGAGCAGCAATATGAGGCGATCAAGGCCGTTACCCGCACTGTCTCCACCCGCCTCAACGATTCGGTCGGCCGACTCCAGACGATCCTGGAGGATGACCACGCGTGAAGCCACTCAAGATCTTCATTCACGGCGGCGAATACGAAATCGCCTGCGATGACGGGCAGGAAGCCCATGTGCGTGCCCTGGTTTCCGAGCTGGACGCAAGGGTGACCGAGCTTTCACGGAAGGCCTATGGCGCCAGCGACAAAATGCTGCTGGTGATGACCGCGTTGATGCTGGCCGATGAACTCGCTGAAAAAAAAGCGGAGAATGAGCGCCTGCGCGCAAGCCTGGGCGAATTGGAAATGGCGGCTCATCCTGCCCGGCTGCGCCAGCTGGAGGATGCTTTTGCCGAGGTGCTCGACGACATGGCCGACCGCCTGGAAACCCTGACCAGGGGCCTCAGGCCCGGGGTGACGGCCTGAGCATAAGGGATAGGCGTCAAAGGGATAGCTCCTCCCCTTGAATTTCAGGCGGTTCTGCCGTATATTGTTAACGAATGGTACTGCCCGGTGCGTCAGGTTTCTTTGATCCTTGGGCCGATAATGCATTGCACGGGAGCTGTCCCTGTCCCTGACCCAGGTTTCGGATATTACGGCGCCCACCTTTACTTAAGGGCCGCATGCGACATGACAACCAACGGCCAGGGCGGTCCATTCACTTTCATCTTGCGCCGCACAACGCCCTGCGCTGGACAATAGCGCCCCAAGTTCTACCCTGATGCTCAAGAAAAGTCGCAAAGACTGACAGGGAGAATGCTTTTTCATGATTAACGCTTTGCTGAGACGCCCTAGGCTGGCGCTCGCGGGTGGCGCCACTGCCGCGGCGGTGCTGCTGGTATCGCTGGATGCGCTGCTGACGGGAAACCGTGAGCGCCCCGCCGCCGTGGCGACGCGGGATTATCATCCCAATGTGATGGACGAACTGCTTGAATATCCCGCGTCAAAGCCGGCTATGATGCTGCAAGCCGCGCTGGGCCATGTGGCGGCATATCTGCACGCGGGCTACCAGCCCCGGCAGCTTATGGGCGCGGAATGGGAAGTATCTTCCTTGAGCATGGATTATCTTGCCACCAACGATCCACAGGAAGTGATGCTGCCCAGGGTTGGGTTAAACGATATCGCGATCCGGGATCCGCTTTCCGGGAACCGTCTCCAGTTTTACGCTCTGGCCGCCCACCGCGACGCGACAACGGGCTTTGACGCCATCGCGCTTTTTGAGCCTTTGTCCCATACATTGCTGCTGTTTTTTCCCGGCCTTGAACCCAAGCGCAGCGATTACGGCGCCGTGGCGCATACTTTCCGCCGAGGCCTGCCGCCCCAAAACAGCATGGTGACGGATTTCATGCATGATGTGTACAGGCAGGTGCAGGGAAATATCGATATAAAACATACGCATATCAGCGCCCATTCTCTCGGTGCGGGGGCGGGCATCAGGGCGGCGGCGCTGATTGAGAGCAATGCTTCCTATCGGCGGGAAATGGGCGCAAGCTACCATCTGACGCTGATCGAAGGCTGGGCGGAAAGCCTGAGCGCCGAGCTGGTGCTCGCGCAAGGGATGTCGGGGATGGAAGGGGAGCGCTTGCGCGAGCGCACGGATTCGGCACGGCTTTATCCGGCGACGTTTGTGGGAACGGGAGGGGAGGCTAATCGCCCGTTTGGCAGTCGCGTGACCGCCCTCATGCCCACCGGGCTGCGCCAAGCCCATGCCTGGGTGTTCTGGCGTGAGAACAACCACCGCCTGGAGCATATTTTCGAGGGTTTGGAGCGTGGCGACATGTTGTTATGTGAAGGCAATGAGTTGCCCTTCCAAGCAACGCTATGGGCGAGCGCCGTCAAGCGCGTGCTAGCTGCCGCCGCCAACGTTCGGGCTTAACCATGAAATAAGCCTGTATCTGCATTCAGGCGGCCTTTTGCTTCGGGAGTGCCATTCTTTTTTATGAAATCCTCGCTTTCCGCAAGTGTTGCGAAGCCGAGATCTCGCTCAGGATAGGATACATCAAAACTCAGGGACGCCCTCAGCTCATCGCTGAGAATCACCGCATCGCCTTTCCACGGGTTGACGGTGACTGAAGCGCCCTCGCCGTGGACATAGGGGCGGGTTTCATCGAACAGCACCGATACAGAGAGGTTTTTCCATGCACCCTCATTATCGCTGCTTAATCTGCGGATCAGGTTCAATTGTGCTTTTTCCTCAATGCCCCCGAACACCACGATATCCAGGCTTTCGCGGGTCAGGCGGTCCACGGTGACCCCGACGGTTTGGAGCACTTTATACCATTCCTCCAGCCCCAGTGTTTCATAGGGTTCATTTTTTGTAATGCCGCCGTAAACGACGACAGGTTGCCAATGCAGTTTCAGCCCTTCGATGCTGGGATGGGGAATGGTCAACGAAAGCGCAGCCACGCGCAAAGGGAGTTCCTGTTCAACAAAAATATCACGGAATACCCAGTGTTGCACGCTTCCCCTGCTGATATTCCGGCCATCCAGTTTATAATTATCTTCTCGCTGCACATGCCATTCTTTGGTTTGCGCGGCATCCATTTGTGTGAAATCCGGCAGATGATGGCGTTGGAAGTGTCTGGATGCCTCTTCAAGAGCCGCTTCCAGAGCATCGGCAAACAGCTCGCGGCGAACCGCGATGGCGCTGGTCCCATGATCACGCGCCAGCGTTTTGATGTAGTCATCGGAAATCCGCCCGGTCTGTTCCTCCAGAAGCTGAAGCGCCTCCAGCAGAGCCTCTTGGTCAAGCGGCGCACTCCCTTTCTTTGGTTTCATCACATAGGAAAGGATCTTTTTCTTTGGTTCATGAGACATGCTCTTTTGAGGTGCTTCTTCTTCCTGGCCATGAAGCTCCTGAGCGTGAGGATCGATTCGGTCTAAAATCCAATAAAGCAAGTTTGTTAAAGCTGCGCGTGCATTCGTCAGGGGTGATCTGATCCGTGGCGCGAATTTTTGTTCATCACTGCCGTCCTGCGCCACTAGTTCAGTATCTGCCTGTTGGTGCGCACGCAGTAATTCATGCAGGGTAACAACTTCCTCATCCTCGGGCTGTTGTTCGACAAGACGTTGCAGAGCCTGGGTGTAACTTTGTTGTTGCAGCTTGCTCATGTAATTCTCCTAAACGAGGCATTGTGAATAACGAGAGCAAACAACATTTATGTGTTATTTATTTTTAAATTTTATTATTAAAATGTGACATATATATAATATACATTTTATTATAGTTAATAATGCCCCATAGCTGGTGTCGAGGGTATCTTGAATACCTGCGCCACCCGGCATTAGCGCAATCTTGGCGGGTCAGCAGGCCAGCCATGCTGTAATTGGTTGTTTGCAAAAATGATTTTCTCGCTATTCTGCATTTTTTGTAACGCAGCATAACGTCATCATGACCCTTACCGGCGCCGACATTCTTATCAAAGCCTTGATTGACCAGGAGGTTGACACCGTGTTCGGCTATCCGGGCGGTGCGGTGCTGCCGATTTACGACGCGCTCTTCAAACAGAATTCGATCAAGCATATCCTGGTGCGCCACGAGCAGGCGGCGGTGCATGCGGCGGAAGGCTATGCCCGCTCTACCGGCAAGGTGGGGGTGGTGCTCGTCACCTCCGGCCCCGGCGCGACCAACACGATTACAGGGCTGGCCGACGCGCTGATGGACAGCGTGCCCGTAGTCTGCCTCTCCGGCCAGGTGCCCACGCACATGATCGGCAACGACGCTTTTCAGGAAGCCGACATCACCGGCATCACCCGCCCTTGCACTAAGCATAACTACCTGGTGAACGACGTCGAAAACCTGGCCAAGACCGTGCATGAGGCTTTTCACATCGCCCGCACGGGGCGTCCCGGCCCGGTGCTGGTCGATATTCCCAAGGATGTCAGCAACGCGCCGTGCGAATATCATGGCCTTGTTCCCTGTAACCGGCCGTCCTACCGGCCGAAGATAAAGGCGGATCTGCACCTCGTGGAAGAGGCGGTGAAGCTGATTGCCGAAGCCAAGAAGCCTATTTTCTACACTGGCGGCGGCATCATCAATTCGGGCAAGAAAGCCAGCAAGCTGCTACTCGAATTTGTGAAACTGACCGGTTATCCCATTACCAACACACTGATGGGGTTGGGTGGATACCCGGCGTCGGACCCGCAATTCGTCGGCATGCTCGGCATGCACGGCACGCTCGAAGCCAATCTCTGCATGGCGGGTTGCGACGTGATGATCAATATCGGCGCACGTTTCGACGACCGCGTGACCGGCAGGCTTGACGGATTCTCGCCCAAATCAAAGAAAATCCATGTGGATGTTGATTCCTCCTCCATCAACAAAAACGTGAAGGTGGACATGCCCATCGTCGGCGACGCGGCGGCGGTGCTCGAGGCAATGATCTCGGTCTGGAAGCAAAAGAAATACAAGCCCAATGCCGGTGCCATCGCAAGCTGGTGGAAGCAGATCGACATCTGGCGCAAGAAGGAATGCTACAAATACGAGAAGGCGAAAGACGCCATCAAACCGCAATACGCGCTCGAGCGCCTGCACGCGCTGACCAAGGATAAAGACACCTACATCACCACCGATGTCGGCCAGCACCAGATGTGGGCCGCGCAGTTTATTACCTTTGAGAAGCCAAAGCGCTGGATGACTTCGGGCGGCCTTGGCACGATGGGTTACGGCCTCCCCGCCGCGATGGGCGTGCAGGCGGCGCATCCCGAATCCGTGGTGGCGTGCGTTTCCGGCGACGCCTCGGTGATGATGAACATCCA
>JAFLCR010000093.1 GCA_017302755.1 Alphaproteobacteria bacterium | reverse complement strand
AATACCTGACCTTCCGCAGCGGGGCAGGCGTGATGCTGGCGCTTCTGCTCTGCCTGTTTTTCGGGCCGAAGATCATCCGCTGGCTCAAATCGCTGCAGGGAGCGGGGCAGCCGATCCGCGAGGACGGGCCGGAATCACACCTGCTCACCAAAAAAGGCACGCCCACCATGGGCGGCATCATGATGCTGATGGCGATCGCCGTTTCCACGCTGCTGCTCGCGGATCTTACCAACCATTATGTCTGGATCGTGCTGTTCGTCACCTTCGGTTACGGCGCGGTCGGGTTCGGCGATGATTACCTGAAGCTCACCAAGCGCAATACCAAGGGGCTTTCGGGCAAGAAGAAGCTGCTGGCGCAAGGGCTGATCGGCCTCATCGCGGCTATCTGGATTCAGCAGGTGGCGGCGCCGGTGCATGCGACGCATCTGGCGCTGCCCTTCTTCAAGGATGTGCTGTTGAACCTCGGCTGGTTCTACGCGCCCTTCGCCATCGTGGTGATGGTGGGGGCGTCGAATGCGGTGAACCTCACCGACGGGCTGGACGGCCTCGCCACGGTGCCGATCTGCATCGTCGCGGCGTGCTTTGCGCTCATCAGCTATCTGGTGGGCAACACGGTGTTCGCCAATTATCTGCAGATTCATCACGTGCCCGGCGCGGGCGAACTGGCCGTGTTCTGCGCCGCCATCATCGGCGCGGGGCTGGGGTTCCTCTGGTATAACGCGCCGCCGGCGCAGGTGTTCATGGGCGATACGGGCAGCCTGGCGCTCGGCGGGGCGCTCGGCGCGCTCAGCGTGATCGTGAAGCACGAGCTGGTGCTCGTCATCATCGGCGGGCTGTTCGTGGCCGAGGCGCTTTCGGTGATGATTCAGGTGTATTATTTCAAGGCGACCGGCGGAAAACGGTTCTTCCGCATGGCGCCCATTCATCACCATTTCGAGAAGCTGGGGTGGAAGGAATCGACCATCGTGATCCGTTTCTGGATCATCGCGGTGGTGCTGGCGCTGATCGGGTTGTCGACGCTGAAGCTGAGGTAGACGTGCTGAGGGAATGGCAAGGCAAGACGCTGGGGGTGCTCGGACTGGGGAAGGCGGGGCTTTCCACGGTGAAGGCGCTTATCCCTGCAGAAGCGGAAGTCTGGGCGTGGGATGACAACCCTGCTGCCGCCGACGCGGCAAAGGCGCTTGGTGCGCGGATCGCGCCGCCGGAAGAGTGGCCGTGGGAGAAAATGGATGCGTTCATCCCCAGCCCCGGCATTCCACTGACCCATCCCAAGCCGCATCCGGCGGTGGTTCTTGCGAAGCAGGCGGGGGTGGAGATCATCGGCGATATTGAGTTGCTCTGGCGCGCGCAAGCCTATGCGCGCTATGTCGGCATCACGGGAACGAACGGAAAATCGACCACCACGGCGCTGATCGGGCATATTCTGAAAAGCGCGGGCGTGAAAACTGAGGTTGGCGGCAATCTCGGCACGCCGGCGCTTGACCTCGCGCCGCTGGGTGAGGACGGCGTGTATGTGATCGAGACGTCTTCCTATCAGCTCGATCTTATCGACAAGGCGCGGTTCCGGGTGGCGGTGTGGCTCAATATCAGCCCCGACCATCTTGACCGCCACGGCGATATCGACGGGTATGTGAAGGCCAAGAAACGCATCTTCCAGCGCCAGGCGGACGGCGACCTTGCGGTGGTGGGCGTTGACGACGGTTGCTCGCTGCAGATGGCGATGAGCCTGCCTGCGTCGCGGCGGGCGACGGTGTCGGTGAAGGGCGAGGCCGATGTGATGGTGAAGGGCGGGAAGATTCTCGACCGGCGCGACCTTTCGCTGCCGGAGATCGATATTCGCGGCATCGCAAGCTTGCGCGGCGAGCATAACGGGCAGAACGCGGCGGCGGCCTATGCGGCGTGCCTGGAGCTGGGCGTGCCGGTGGCGAAGATTCAGGAAGCGCTGAAGACGTTTCCGGGGCTCGCGCATCGCATCGAGCAGGTGGCCGTGGCGCGCGGCGTGACCTATGTGAACGATTCGAAGGCCACGAATGCGGATTCGGCGGCGCGTGCGCTGGGCGCGTTCGACAAGGTGATCTGGATCGCGGGCGGCAAGCCGAAGGCGGGCGGCATTGCGTCGCTGGAGGCATTTTTTCCACGCATCACGCATGCCTTCCTGATCGGCGAGGCGGAAGCGGAGTTCGCGGCTACGCTGGAGGGCAAGGTGGCGCATACGCGCTGCGGCACGCTGGCCAAGGCGTTCGATGCCGCCGCCGCGCTGGCCGAGACGCTGGCGAAGACCGAAGGTCCGCAGGTGGTGCTGCTTTCGCCTGCCTGCGCGTCGTTCGACCAGTGGAAGCATTTTGAGGCGCGCGGGGATGCGTTCCGCAACCTTGCGCAGGCGCGCGCTAAGGAGGAGGCGGCATGAAGGAAACAAAAAAGAGCCGTCAGCCCGCCGCGTACGGCGGCGTTCCACGTGAGCGCCGCAGGCGCGCAGCGGGAACAACGAACAGGAGCACGGCATGAGGACGCCGGACCGCACCGACACATCGCTTTTCGGAAGATGGTGGTGGACGGTCGACCGCTTCTCGCTCGGCGCGGTGGGGCTATTGATCGTGATCGGCGCGATCCTCGTGATCGCGGGAAGCCCGGCGGTGGCGCAGAAGATCGGCGTGGAGAGCTATTACTTCGTCAAGCGGCAGACATTCTTTCTGCTGATGAGCGCGGCGGTGATCGTGTTCATGTCGCTGCTCGACACGGCGGCGGTGCGCAGGGTGGGAGCGCTCGGCTTCGTGGTGAGTTTCCTGCTGCTTGCCTCGGTGCCGTTTCTGGGCGCGGAGATCAAGGGTTCGGTGCGGTGGGTCTCCCTTCTGGGCATCACGGTGCAGCCTTCGGAATTCATCAAGCCGTGTTTCGCGCTGTTCAATGCGTGGCTGCTGGTGCGGCGCGTGCTGGAGCCTGGGTTTCCTGGGATGAAGCTTTCCTTCGGGTTGTATGCCGTTGTGATGGCGCTGCTGCTCTCGCAGCCAGATCTTGGCATGGCGCTCACGTTTACGGCCATCTGGTCGGCGCAGCTTTTTCTGGCGGGGATTCCCTATCTCTTCGTCGCCGTCATCGGCGGGGGAACGGTGGCGCTCGGGGTGGGGGCGTATTTCACTTTCGCGCACGTGAAAAGCCGCATCGACCGCTTTCTAAGTCCCGAGGCGGGGGAGAATTACCAGGTCGAAAAGGCGCTCGAGGCGTTCGCGAGCGGCGGTGTGTTCGGCAAGGGGCCGGGCGAGGGCGTCGTGAAGCGCGCGATTCCGGATTCGCATACCGATTTCATCTTCGCGGTCGCGGGCGAGGAGTTCGGGATGATCTTCTGCATCTTCATCCTGCTGCTCTTCGCGGTGATCGTGCTGAGGAGCCTGACGCGCATGTCGCACGATCCGGATCTCTACGTGATGATCGCGGCGGGCGGGCTCGTGACGCAGTTCGGGTTGCAGGCGGCGGTGAATATGGGCGTGGCGCTGCACCTGCTGCCCACGAAGGGGATGACACTGCCGTTTCTTTCCTACGGCGGGTCGTCGATGCTGGCGTTCGGCATCGGCGTGGGGGCGCTGCTGGCGTTGACAAGGAAAAAGTATGGGTATGGGTTGAGGTTGTAAATTTTTGTTGCGCGGCCTTTGGCCGCATGTTCTTCCTGGATTCCCGGCTCACGCATGATGCGTGCCCGGGAATGACGAGGAAGTATGACGAAGAAGTTGGTCATTGCACTGGCAGCGGGTGGAACCGGGGGACATTTGTTCCCGGCGGAGGCCGTGGCCGAGGAACTGCTTGCGCGCGGGCATGCGCCGCTGCTGTTCACGGATGCGCGGTTTCAGGAATTCAAGGGCGTGTTCGCGCAGATCGAGACGATCACGGTGCCCGCCTCGCGCCTGGGGAAGGGGCTTTTGGGCAAGTGGCGCTTCGGCACCAGCCTGGTGCGTGGGATGTTCGCAGCCAGAACCCAGCTTAAGAAACGCCAGCCGCATGCGGTGGTGGGGTTTGGGGGCTACCCGTCCTTCCCGACGATGAAGGCGGCGACCTGGCTTAATCTGCGTACCATGATTCACGAGCAGAACGCCGTGCTGGGCCGCGCGAACCGCATGCTCGCGGCGAAGGTCTACCGCGTGGCGACCTCGTTCGAGGAAACGCGCGGGCTTTTGGAGGTCGATAAGGAGCGGATCGTGCTCACCGGCAATCCGGTGCGCTCGGGGGTGCGGGCGATTCGCGAGGTGCCGTATCCGGCGCTGTCGCAGGACGGGGCGTTGCGCGTGCTCGTGACCGGCGGGAGCCAGGGGGCGCATGTGTTCTCCGATATTCTGCCCGCCGCCATGGCGTTGTTGCCGGAAGGCTTGCGGTCGCGCATCCGGCTTGATCAGCAATGCCGAGCGGAGGATCTCGAAAAGGCACGCGCGGCGTATGAAAAGATCGGCATGCGGCCCGATCTTTCGCCGTTCTTCGCCGATATTCCGGCGCGGTTGGCGGCGGCGCATCTGGTGATCTGCCGGGCGGGGGCGTCGACCATCGCCGAATTGCAGGCGGCAGGGAGGCCGGGGGTGTATGTGCCGCTGCCCACCGCCATGGACGATCATCAGACCGTGAACGCGAATGCGGTCGAGGATGCGGGGGCGGGGTGGCTGATGCCGCAGGAAGCGTTTACGCCGGAAGCCGTGTCGGGCAAGCTCGAGCGGTTTTTGCATTCGCCCCAGAGTTTGGAGGACGCCGCTGCGAAAGCGCGGGCGCGCGGGCGGCCGGATGCGGCGAAGCGGCTGGTGGACGCGATTGAGAAGCTGGCGGCGTAGCTACTTTTCCCGGCAGCCTCTCATGGGCAAAGCGGCATTAATATCCACCTGGTCATGAAACACGGACGGGCCACCGCTGGTGATGAATGCCTGCACTTCTCCATCACGTGTAGCGTAAATATCTTGCGTGTAAGGTTGATGAAGATGCCGTTTGGCGCTTGGGTACTCAGCCAGTTCTGTGTCGAGCAGCGAAACGACGTGCATGCTTCGTTCTATCTCGCCGGAGTCCGATCTTCCGCCGAAATAATACAAATGGGTTTCATCGTGAGGAAAACATTGTTTGATCTGCTCTGTGACGTTTTCACGGAGGGTTTCATCACTTTCATGGGAATAACAATGCCAGCATCCTTTTTGTCCACTTTTGCTTATGGCAATAACTACGATGCAATCCGCGGCCAGTCCGCTCCATAAACCTGCCGCTCTTGGGCCGACTATTTTTCCATTTTGCGATCCAAACGTGACAAAGCTGTCATGTGCGGGAAGGAGGAGGTCTAGTAGATCATCCAAAGATCGCATGCTGGCTCCTCTAGTATGGGATACCTATCATAAAACATAATAATTAATTTTCGTTAATGATATGAAAAGAGAATGCTTGCTGAAATCCTTGCATTCCTCAAGTCATTGCAGCACATCTGGAGTCATACAGTCCAACAAACTTGCCTTGAGTCATGACCCATCCCCGCTTCCTCCCCATCGCCCGTTCACTCCCGCTCGATGTGGGCATTGTGCATTTTGTCGGGATCGGCGGCATCGGGATGAGCGGCATTGCCGAGATCATGCATAATCTCGGCTATAAGGTGCAGGGCTCGGACCTTTCGGAGAATTATAATACCGAAAGGCTCAGGAAGCTTGGCGTCAACGTCATGATCGGGCAGAAGGCGGAGCATCTGGGCGAGGCGAGGCTGGTCGTCATCTCCTCGGCGGTGAAAAGCGGGAATCCGGAACTCGCGGCGGCGCGCGCGAAGGCGTTGCCCGTGGTGCGGCGCGCGGAGATGCTCGCCGAGTTGATGCGGCTTAAAATGTCCATCGCGGTCGGCGGCACGCATGGGAAGACGACCACCACCTCCATGCTCGCCTGTCTGCTCGAAGCGGCGGGGTTGGAGCCGACCGTCGTCAATGGCGGGATTTTGAACGCGCACGGAACCAACGCCTATCTCGGGCGCGGCGATTGGATGGTGGTGGAGTCCGATGAGTCGGACGGCAGTTTTATCCGGCTGCCGGCGACGGTGGCGGTCGTCACTAATATCGATCCCGAGCATCTCGATTATTACGGCAGTTTCGATGCGGCGCGGGCGGCGTATCGGCAATTCGTGCAGAACCTGCCGTTTTACGGGTTCGCCGCCGTGTGTCTCGATCATCCCGAGGTGCAGAAGCTGGTGGCGGATGTCAGCGACCGGCGCATCGTTACTTACGGCACTAATCCGCAGGCCGATGTGCGTGCGGTGAAGGTGGAGGCGGTGGCCGGGGGCTCGGTGTTTGATGTCGCGCTTTCGGAGCGCGTGCAGAGCGGGCCGCGCGTGGTTTCCGGCGTGAAGCTGCCGGTGCCGGGACCGCATAACGTGCTCAATGCGCTCGCCGCCATCGCTGTGGCGGTGGAGCTGAAGTGCAGCGACGCGGTGATTATCGAAGCGTTCGCCAAGTTCCAGGGCGTGAAGCGTCGCTTCACCAAGACCGGTGAGGCGGGCGGGATTACGGTGATCGACGATTACGGGCATCATCCCGTGGAGATCGCGGCGACGCTGAAGGCGGCGCGCGACGCGCTGGCGGGCAAGCCGAACCAGGTGGTCGCCGTGGTGCAGCCGCACCGCTTTACGCGCTTGCGCGATCTGTTTGCTGAGTTCTGCACGTGTTTCAATGATGCGGACGCGGTGATTGTCGCCGATGTCTACCCGGCGGGGGAAGAGCCGATCGAGGGCATCGACAAGGTGCATCTCGTCGAGGGTTTGGTGCGCGCGGGGCATAAGAAAATCGTCGCGCTCGACGGCGAGGAAGCGCTCGCCAAGACGGTCGCGGGCCTGGCGAAGAAGGGCGATATCGTCGTGTGCCTCGGCGCGGGTTCGATCAGCAAATGGGCCAACGCGCTGCCGAAGCAGCTTGAGGCGGCGCTGAAAAAAGGCGCGGCGGCGTAACGATGCTGGCATCGCCGGATTTCATGGAAAACCTGCTGGCGCGCTGGCAGGGCAAGCTTCGCAAGGACGCGGAGCTGGCGAATATCAACTGGTTTCGGGTCGGCGGGAAGGCGGATTTTCTTTTCAGGCCGGAGAACCGGGACGATCTCTGCGCCTTTCTGAAAGAAGCGGGCGATCTGCCGCGCTTCGTGATGGGGGTGGGGTCGAACCTCATTATCCGCGACGGGGGAATGGAAGGCGTCGTGATCCGGCTGGGGCGCGGGTTCGCGGAAATCAAGGTCGAGGACGGGAAGGTTCGCGCGGGCGCGGCGGCGCTGTGTCAGAATGTCGCGCGCGTGGCCGCCGAGGCGGGGATTGCGGGGTTGGAGTTTCTGGTGGGGATTCCGGGTACGGTCGGCGGGGCGCTCGCCATGAACGCCGGGGCGTATGGCGCGGAGACCAAGGATATTCTGGTCGAGGCCGAGATGGTCGATGGCGCGGGGAATGTGCAGGTCAGGAAGCCGCAGGAGATGGGGTATCGCTATCGCGGGTGCGAGTTGCCGCAAGGGTGGGTGTTTACCGGCGGGCTGTTTCAGGGCGCGGCGGGCGACGCGGCGAATATTCTGGCGCGGATGGAGGAGATCACCCGTGAGCGTTCCGCCACCCAGCCGGTGAAGAGCCGCACCGGCGGCAGCACGTTCAAGAATCCCGAAGGGCAGAAGGCGTGGCAGGTGATCGATCGCGCGGGCATGCGCGGAGCCACGCTCGGCGGGGCGCAGGTGTCGGAGTTGCACTGCAATTTTCTGATCAATCAGGGCGGGGCGACCGCCGCCGATCTCGAAGGGCTTGGCGAAAGGGTGCGCGAGAAGGTAAAAGAAACGCAGGGCATCGCGCTGGAGTGGGAAATCAAGCGCGTGGGAAGAAAATAGTTGTCATTCCCGCGCAGGCGGGAATCCATATGCACTGGCGGTGAGACGATCCGCCTGCGGCTATTGCGGTCGTTGGTGGTTATGGATTCCCGCCTGCGCGGGAATGACAATTTCTAAAAAGGAAGAAAAAATGGGGAATGTGAAACCGCATGTGGCCGTGCTTTACGGGGGCTGGTCCGCTGAGCGGGAAGTGTCGCTCAACAGCGGGAAAGGCGTCATCAAGGCGCTGGAGTCGCGCGGCTATAAGGTCACGCCCGTCGATGTGGGGCGCGATGTGGCCGAAGTGCTGGCGAAGCTGAAGCCCGATGTCGCCTTTAACGCGCTCCACGGGCGTTTCGGCGAGGACGGGTGCATTCAGGGCGTGCTCGAGATTCTAGAGATTCCTTATACCCATTCCGGGGTGCTTGCCTCGGCCATTGCCATGGAAAAACCCGCTGCCAAGCACGTGTTCGCCAGCGTGGGGATTCCGATCGCCGTGGGCAAGGTGGTGACGAAGCATGAAGTCATGGCGGGCGACGTGCTGCCAAGGCCATACGTCATTAAACCGCTGAACGAAGGCTCCAGCGTCGGCGTGTACATCGTGTTCGAGAAGGATAATTTCCGCTTCAGCGATGCCGAGTGGCCGTATGGCGAAACCGTGCTCGCCGAGCAGTATATTCCCGGCCGCGAGGTGCA
>JAFLCR010000092.1 GCA_017302755.1 Alphaproteobacteria bacterium | reverse complement strand
AAGCGAAAGCAGCACCGGAAATGAGAAGGCCAGCGGCCAGCAGAGCGAGTTTGGACATTGAATGATCTCCAATTGGAAATGTTATTGTTTACTTCCACACGGAAGCAGCGCGGATTATAGACCTGCGCCATGAAACCGCATCAGTTTTTTCTAAAAGAAAAATAACTAATTTAGTTGTTTATTTCCAAAGCCTGCATAAAATGCACGCCTTTTTTGAGAGTTTCAGTGATGTCGGAAGCAGCGGTGGCGATCAGGCCGGAAGCTGTCATTGCCGAAGCAAGATGCTGGATTGGAACGAGGTTTCATCATCAGGGCAGGCTAAAAGGCGGCGTTTCTGGCGGCGGATGCGATTGCCTGGGCCTGCTGATCGGGGTTGCGTCCGCATTGCAGCTGAAAAGCAGGGTTCGAGATGTTTCGGGCGCGCAATTGCCGCTGGTCGCATGCGATGGGGCGGATTACGGGATGATTCCGGATAGCGCCAGGCTGCTTGAAGGATTGCAGAGCCATCTTTTTTGGGTTGATGGAGAAATGGGATTAGCGGACGTGTTGTTAATGAATATTGATGGTGCGCCGCAGCATCTCGGGCTCGCGAGCCAGTTGCAGGATGGGGCTTGGGGCGTGATTCACGCCTATGCCGGGGCGGGTAAGGTGGTGGAACACCGCCTGGACAGAGGGTGGCGGCGGCGAGTGACGGCGGTGTTCAGGATCGCCGATCTCGCCGGTATTCCGGTTGAAAACAGCGCGGCGGCGGGATAATGCTTGGGTTTCCACTTCCGGAGGAATCCATGTCCCAGCCCCAGTTGCAGACCAAGGCATTGCCCGAAGATGCGCCCGTTCTCGATATCGCGAAGTTCAAAGCCACGCCGCTTCAGACCGATCCTTATGATTACATCATGGTGCCGGGATTCGTAGTGAAGGAGGCGTTTGACCCCATCATTCAGGATTATCCCGCAATCACCAAGGGTGGAAGCTTTGCCCTCGGCTCGCTTACCTACGGCCCCGCGTTTTCAAAGCTGGTGGAAGCGCTGGAAAGCGAGGAGTTCCGCAAAGCAGTGGAGGAGAAGTTCTCCGTGGACCTGACGGGGAAGCCAACCATCGTCACCGTGCGCGGCTATTGTCGGCGCAAGGACGGGAAGATTCATACCGATACGGAAAGCAAGATTATCTCGCTGCTGCTTTACATGAATCCGAGCTGGGAAAGCCAGGGCGGCCGCCTGAGACTGCTGCGCAGCAACAAGATCGACGACGTGGCAGCGGAAGTTCCGCCCACCGCCGGCACGCTGCTGGTATTTCGCCGCAGCGATCATTCATGGCATGGGCATACCTCGCATGAAGGCATGCGCAAGGTGGTGCAGCTCAACTGGGTGACGGATAAAAAATTCGTGGAGTACAACGAAAAGCGTCACGGCTGGTCGTCGTTCTTCAAGCGGCTGAACCCGTTTGAGAAGTACGAAGGCTAGAAGGCGAGACGCAGCCTCAGGCCAAGCGAGCGGTTGCTTTTATCATAGCTGAAACCCACATTCGTTGTGGTTTCCTTGCCCCGGTGCACCAGCGTTTCCGCCATGTAGCGGGATTGGTCTTTGCGGATTTCAAAGACCATGTCGTCCTTGTCCTCTGCGGTGCCTTTGGTGAAACGGATCTGGCCCAGGGAGCGCTCGGTGGGAGAGGGGATTAAATTGCCAGAATAGCGAAGGGAATTCGTATCCTCTTCCCATTCCTGGAGCTTGAAGGATCCCAGCCGGTATTCCATGTTGGCGCAGGCGCTGAGGAACACACATCCCGCAAGAGTAAGGGCAATACGAAAACAGCTGCCTGCGGCGACAAAGCCAGGCATGGCACGTCCCCCTTTCGGGAAGGCTGTGGTTGATGATAGTTTTATGATAGCAGGCGTAAATTAAGATGATGTTAATAATATGACGGCAATCATCTAAAATTTTGCTGGGCTAATTAATCGCTGCCGCCTGGTTTTTCGCCGGGTTTTTGTTGCGGTGCATCCATGGAGATCGCGAGTGCGGTAGCGTATTTTGGTTTACCGAAGGTCAGCACGTCCCAGATGCTGGTCTGCGTATGATCCTGAATGATGATGCCATTGGCGCCGACCTTTGCCGCTTCCAGTTTCAGCCGCACTAGGAATTCCTCATCCCGGTTGGAGAGTTCTCCATCTGCACGGACCTGGCCTACCACTTTATAGGGTTTCGCGGGGGGGGCTTCGAATACTTGTACGGCCGTGCTTTCAGAGGCGGCTTTTTCATTGGCCTTTACCTCCGCGCCGGGAGTGGCGACAAAAGACGTTTTCACGTAATCGCCAGTGCAGGATGCGAGAAGAAGCGGCAGAAGAAGATAAAAAGAAGTTCTCATCTGGATTGCCATGACAGTGCGCATTTCAGAGATAGCGTCTGAATGTGACAATATCATGACGGAAAAATCACGAGGCATCCTGGGCAAAGCGTGGTGGGACCGAGAGGACTTGAACCTCCGACCCGCAGTTTAGGAAACTGCTGCTCTATCCAGCTGAGCTACGGCCCCACGCAGGCAAGATTAATCAGGCTCGGGGCATGGGGCAACGGTTTTTGAGGCGCGGCCTAGGCCGCATGTTCTTCTGGGATTGGCAATACTTGCTTTGTTTCTTGAGGAATTGCCTCAGTTGCTCCGCAAGTGTCCCGGTTCACGCCATGCGGCGTTCCCGAGGATGACAAGAAACAAGGGTGAAATCATGGCAAGTATTGTGTTGCAAGCGGCGGGCTCGGCGCTCGGCGGGGTGATTGGTGGCGGGTTCGGGTCGTTCCTTGGCGGGAGGATCGGCAGGTTCGCGGGCGGGTTTCTCGATGACGCCATCTTCGGGCCCAGGAAGCTCGCCGACCGGGAAGGGCCGAGGCTTGCCGATCTGTCGGTGCAGACTTCGACGTATGGGAAGATGATCCCTATTACTTACGGGTCAGTGAGGATCGCGGGGAACATCATCTGGTCGCAGCCGATCAAGGAGACGGTGGTGACGTCCACCTCCGCCGCCGGGGGCGGCAAGGGCGGTGGCGGGAAGGTCGAGCAGACGACGAAGACGTATCAGTATTCGGTGACGCTCGCGATCGCGCTTTGCGCGGGGCCGGTGGATACGATCCTGCGCGCGTGGGCGGATGCGAAGCAGCTCAATCTCGCGCAGGGGACGTACCGGTTCTATAAGGGCGACGAAGCGCAGGCGCCAGATTCTTTCATTGAGGGTGTCGAGGGGGTTGGCAAGACACCAGCGTATCGCGGGCTTGCCTATGTGGTGATCGAGGATTTTCCGTTGGCCGATTACGGCAACCGTATTCCCAACTTCACTTTTGAAGTGAAGAAGAAAGTTGTTCACAAGGAATCCACAGGGTTGTCCACTGAGGAGATGGTGGAAGCCGTCATCATGATTCCTGGATCCGGGGAGTTTGTTTACGACACGCAGGTAGACTACAAGCTTTACGGCGAAATGGCCGGGAGTGAATTCGCGCAGAACGGTGCCAGCGTGCGGCTGAACCAGCATGCGGCGAGCGATCAGGCCAATGCTATGGTCGCGCTTGATCATTTGGAAGAGACATTGCCCAATGTCCAGTGGGTGGGCGTGGTGGTTAACTGGTTCGGGGATGACCTCGATGCGGCGAACTGCATTATCCTGCCGGGGGTGGAGTATCAGACGGGGGCGGTGACCAGCCCCGAAACCTGGACGGTCGGGAGTTTTACGCGCGCGTCGGCGCGGCAGATCACGCTCGTGGGCGGGAGTCCGCGTTACGGTGGGACGCCGGACGATCAGTCGCTGCTGCGCTATCTCGATGAGTTGAAGGAACGCGGCTACAACATCATGTTCTATCCGATGTTCCTGATGGACGTGGCGGATAAGCCGTGGCGTGGCCGCGTGACCGGGACAGCAGGCGCGGTGAGCAATTTTTTCACCAAGACAAATGGGTATAACGCCTTTGTCACGCATTACGCCAACCTGGTGGCGGGCAAGGTAGATGCGTTCGTGATCGGCTCGGAGCTGATCGGACTCACAAAGGTGACGGATACGCCAGGGAATTATCCGGCGGTGGATGAACTCGTCAGTCTCGCGGCGACGGTGAAGGGGATTTTAGGCGGCGGCGTCAAGGTGACCTATGCGGCGGATTGGAGCGAGTATCATCATACCGATGGCGGGTGGTATAATCTCGATCCGCTCTGGGCGTCGTCGGATATCGATTTCGTGGGCATCGACGCGTATTTGCCGCTGACCGACGAGCCGCAGCCGGGAATTTCGTTGCAGGATGTCATCGACGGCTGGACGAGCGGCGAGGGGTACAGCTTCTACTACACCGATTCCGCACGCACGACGCAGGCACCGCTGGCGGCACCCTATGCATGGAAGAATATTTCCTGGTGGTGGAATAATACGCATACCAACCCCGATGCCAGCACGACGTCGTGGACGCCGGGGATGAAGAAGATCTGGCTCACCGAATACGGGTTTCCTTCGGTGGACGGCAGCACCAACCAGCCGAACGTGTTTTACGATCCGCTCAGCGTTGAGGGTAAGTTTCCGCGCTTCTCGCGCGGACGGGTGGACAACCGCGCGCAGCGCATGGGCATCACCGCAACGGAGTTGCAATGGTGGGGCTCGTCCATGGTCGAGAGGAAGTTCCTCTGGACGTGGGATGCGCGGCCGTTTCCGTATTTTCCGGACCGGCTCGACGTGTGGGCGGATGGAGGCAATTGGGCTTATGGGCACTGGGTGCAGGGGAAGCTCGGCATGTCGTCGCTTGCGGCGATCGTGCAGGATATCTGTCTGCGAGCAGGTTTGGAGGCGGGGCAGATCGACGTATCAAGGCTCGAAGGGTTGGTGGAAGGATTCGCGCTTACGCATCTGGATACGGCGCGCGCGGCGATTGAGGCGTTGATGAAGGGTTATTTCTTCGATGCCGTGGAAACGGGCGATGCGGTGGATGCTGGGCAGTTGCTCTTCCGGCATCGCGGCGAGGATTCGGCGCTGACGGTTGCTTCCGACGTCATGGTGCCGTCGCAGGAGAACAAGGGGGAGGCGTTCCTGATGACACGCGTGCAGGAGGCGGAGTTACCGCAGCGTGTCGAGGTGAGCTGCATCAATAGGACGCGGGGCTATCAGGCGACGACCCAGCGCAGTGAGCGGCAGACGGTGACGACGCAGGAAGTCCTGGCGTTCTCTCTGCCTATTGTCATGGCGGACGGAGAGGCGCAGGCGGTGGCTGACAAGCATCTCGCGGCGGCCTGGACGCAGCGGAGCAAGGCTGCGTTCAGCCTGCCCATGCAACACGCGGCGGTCGAGCCGACGGATGTGATCAGCGTGACGCATCATGACACGACGCATCGATTGCGGGTGACGTCGGTGCATTTTGGGAAGCCGGGGGTGCTCAAGGTCGAGGCTGTAGCGGATGATATCGCGGTGTACGATACGGCGGTGACAGGCACAAGTTCGCTTCCGGTGGTAACCGAGGCGGTGATGGCGCCGGTGACGAAGCTGGAGCTGCTCGATCTGCCGGCGCTGCCGGGGGATGCGGCGGACGCAGCGTCGCTCAGGCTTGCTGGGTGCGGACGGGCCGACGGCTGGAAAGGGGCAGTGGTGTACCGTGCTGAAAGCGGAACCTCGGATTACGCAAGGTTTTCTTCGCTGCCGCAAGCGGCTGCTATCGGAGCGGCTCTGGATGTGCTGCCGTCAGGTGCGACGGGGATTTTCGATGATGTGAGCAGCGTGACTGTGGTCATGTTGTCGGGGGGGCTCGAATCCATGAGCGAATTGCGAGTGTTGAATGGCGGCAATATCGCGTTGCTGGGGGAAGAGATCATTCAGTTCCGCAATGCCTTGCTGGCCGCGCCCGGAAAATACGTTATTTCAGGTCTATTACGCGGCAGGCAGGGCACGGAATGGGCGATGGGTGCGCACGCGGCAGGTGAAAGATTCGTGTTGCTCGACGGGCGGATCGCGCGCGAGGACGTGCCCTATGCCTTGATCGGCCTCAGCCGTGATTACAAGCCGGTGAGCGTCGGCGCGACGCTGGGTGCCACGTCGGCGCAGGGGTTTGCCTATCAGGCGCGTTGCCTGAAGCCGCTGTCACCGGTGCATGTGACGGGGGCGCGTGACGGAAGCGGGAACCTGACGATCACTTGGGTGCGGCGGACGCGCGTGGGTGGCGAATGGCGGGATTTTGTGGATGTGCCGCTAAGCGAGGAGCGGGAGGCGTATGAAGTGGAGATTCTCGACGGGACAACGGTTGTGCGTACCATTACGGGACTTGACGTACCTGCGGCAGAGTATCTGGCTTCCCAGCAGACAGCGGATTTTGGAAGCGCGCAGAGCGCGGTGGCCGTGAAGGTATATCAGTTGTCGATGTTGGCGGGGCGGGGAATCGGCACAGAGAAAACCGTATAAGATTCTATGTCAATAGACGACCTTCCTCTCCTACGGGAATGCCAATAGGTGGCGGGATTTTCCGTAGCCTCTGGAGATAGCTGTGGCCTATGTCCTCAGGATGAATCTCATATTTTCCGCAATAGCATGCACCATCCCTGTAGTGGGGAGGGAGATAGGGCTTTTTTCTGGCAAAGCCCTGGTCATGATCAAGAATATAATCAATCGCAGAAAAAGGCATAAGACGCTGCATTTCCATGAGGTTGGGTTCGTGCAGCATGATGACCCTCAAATGGGAGGGGCGGGGTATCGCAACCTGCTTTTCCGGACGGTTGCTGGTGAGTTCGTTATATGCCTCGGCAAGCAAAATGGCGGGTGAGCTGGAAAAATCGCCGTATTTTGACTGGCGGAGGTCAAAAGCCACCACAACGACATGCCCCCTATCGTCAACAAGCGCCGCGGCATCAGGCGGAAAACCATCTTCTTCCGCAATATGTGCCATCTTGATAAGGAGCTTAACCTCATCGTTGAAGTCAGATACCGTCAAAAGGGTTTCCTCGGTTTTCCCAAGCTTCCGATTGCCCTGAACGAACAGAGTATATCCTTCTCTCCAATCGCGGCTGTAATGTCGAGAATCCACACGGTTGTCACAAGCGGCATGAAAGGGATCCAGTGA
Source organism: Alphaproteobacteria bacterium (assembly GCA_017302755.1). Taxonomy (GTDB): domain Bacteria; phylum Pseudomonadota; class Alphaproteobacteria; order Rickettsiales; family JAFLCR01; genus JAFLCR01. Next base: position 1,543 of record JAFLCR010000092.1, on the reverse strand, counting down.
ATTCGCATAGACGGTGTGCACGCCACGTTGAATGTCTTTAGAAACGGCTAGGCGGGAAAACATGCGATCGGCGGATTCTTTTAGCGTTTCGCCAAAAGAGCTTTTCCAGGAAGCCATGCCGCCACTGGCATCCTCTTTCACATAAAATGTGTTTCCCACTTGAAGGTGCATGCAGCCGTGCGTGCATTGGCAGCACGGCTCAAGCGTAGAGACCATGAAAAGGTCTTCAAAAGGAATTTGAATGCCCCAACGGCGTTGGATTTGGTCCAGTTGCCGCAGCATTCCCATTTCCGCGTGAAATGAGCGATCTTCGGATGTGTATCCGCGGTTACCGTTTGCTGCGATGAGAAATCCAGACTTATGAATAATGATGGCGCCGACCCCGATATCCTTACGCGCGGCAGCATCCTGTGCCTCAAAAAGCGCAAGCCGTGCCGCCTGGTCGGCGTAAGGGTTGGTGTGGCTCTGCTTAGCTTGCTGAAGGTATTCAATACCTCCGACAATACCGCTGTCATCAGCAAGCAGGCCGTGACGTTGCAGACGGGCAATTTTAGCTTCAGTAAAAAACAGATGTCCGTGTTGTTGATGAAACGACGTATTATTTTGATTCAGATCAAGAATCTGTCTTAAAAAAACGGGTAACGCATCAAAATTCATGCCTGATCCTGTTAGGTTATTACTACGCCTCTTGAGGGCGCTTGCATGCTTCTAAATTGCTTACAATGCGCGGGCTGCGCAATTCAAGCTAAATAACAACTTCAGGCAGTAGAATCATAGTGCCTGCTTTAGCAAATCAAACAATTATGGCAATGATGGGGGAAGTGCATGGCAACTACTAGTAATTTAAATCTTACACTTGTAGACCAATCGCAGGCACAGAAGGAGGTGACGGTAAACGCAGCGTTGTCGCGCATCGACGCTATTCTTAATACCGGCGCTAAGGATAAGGATCTTACCACGCCGCCCGGGTCGCCGGCGGAGGGCGATGTTTACATTGTGGATGCTTCTGCTGCCGGCGCCTGGTCCGGGAAGGACGGGCAGGTGGCCTATTACAACAGCGGGTGGAAATTCATCGTTCCGAAGGAGGGGCTGACGCTCTGGGTGAGCGATGAGGATGCATTCTACGTTTACGATGGGGCGAGCTGGCAGCTTCAAAGCTCCGGCGGCGGAGGCGGTCTTGGTAAAACCGCGCTCTTCATTCCGGCGAAGGAGTGGGAGCATTCCAATGTGACTGATCCTGCGGGGAGCGTATCCGTGACGGTTTTTAGCGCTGGAAACGCCGTTGCGCCGCGCCGGGCATTCGCGGCATCAGTCAGGTCGAACGTGCAGTATTTATGGAAGCTGCCGAAGTCGTGGGACAGAGGGACGGTGACGTATAAAGTCTATTTCTTTACTCAGTCCACTTCGACAAACACCGTGCGTTGGGGTGTGCAGGGCGTGGCCATCAGCCATGACGATACTGCTGATGCTTCCTTTGGCACAGCGGTGGAAGGGGAATGGGATGCTGTGTTCCAGGCCATTCGGGCCTGCCACGAGGCGCTGC
>JAFLCR010000091.1 GCA_017302755.1 Alphaproteobacteria bacterium | reverse complement strand
CAATGCGCCCGAAGAAGAGGCCGATCGGCGCGGCGATGGCCATGAGGTCCATGACGGCAAGGAAGGCCAGCTTCTGCCGCCGGCAGAACAGCCAGACCCCCAGCAGCAGTCCGGCCATGCCGCCGTGGAAGGACATGCCGCCTTTCCAGACGGCGGGAATATCCAGCGGATGTTCAAGGTAAAACGGCAGGTTATAGAAGAGCACATACCCTGTCCGTCCACCCAGGATCACCCCCAGCACCGCCCAGGTAAACAGCGATTCGAGCTGCGCTTCGGTGAGTATCGCGCCGCGCTGCCTGCGGATATAGAGCCAGCCCAGCAGGAACCCCGCCACATAGGCCAGTGCATACCAGCGGATAGCCAGGGGGCCGAGCTGAATGAGAACGGGGTCAATATCAGGAAAGGGCATGGAACGCTCCGAATGGACTTGCCCGAAGCTAGCGCTATGATGGCCGGACAACAACGAAAGAAACCGCCATGCAGATCGACCATCCTCTTTTTGAAGACTTTGCCAAACTTGCTGGCAATGCGCTCGGCGTTGCCTCTGATGTAAAGCGCGAATTCGAGGCAGGCCTCAACGCAGCTCTTTCCAAGGCTTTGACCCGTATGGATCTGGTCAGCCGCGAGGAGTTTGAGGCCATCCGGGCCATGCTTGCCGCCGCTCGAGAAGAGCAGGAGGGTCTCAAAAAACGCATGGATGAGCTGGAAGCCATGCTCAAAAAGACGGCATAGGCATAAGCCAACCCCAGAGGTGTCCGTAGGAGAAATTTGTTTTATCGCTGAAATCGCGAAAACCCCACAAAACTGCGCAATTCCGGTGGATTTTTCCGGAGGCGGGCGTAGTATCACAGGGCGTTAAGAAAATCTTAGTCTTTGACTAAATGTTGTGGGAGTTTGGGTATGACGTCACTACACCTTGAAGCTGACAGCGTTCTTGAGAATCCTTTGAGCATCGTTGAAGAAGTCGTGCTCGGGAGGGATCTTCCCTGCGAGCGTGTGAGCGATGAGGAATTTGTCGCAGAGATGTCGAGCCTGTGGTGCAATCTGAAGCTCTGGTTCGTTTGGAAAGCCGAATGCCAGACATTGATGATTTCCTGCATTTTTGATGGCAAGGTGCCCGAGCGCAGCCGCGCCAACCTCTACCCTCTCCTGGCGATGGTGAATGACGCCCTCTGGCTTGGCCATTTCGGCATCTGCGCCGAGGAAAGCGCCATCTCCTACCGCTACAGCATGATCCTGAAAAGCGGTGCCAGCCTCACCGAAGACGTGATGGAGGACATCCTCTCCCAGGCGATCAGCGAGTGCGAGCGCTTCTACCCGGCGTTCCAGTCCGTGGTGTGGGGTGGCAAGTCGGTCAAGGAAGCGATGGAAGCGGCTATCTTTGAAACCGTCGGCGAAGCCTAGACGTATCCGTAAATCTTACTATGCTGGCCGTGGCCCGGAAGGGTTGTCACTAAACACGTCTATAAAACTAAATGGCTGGAATCATTCATAGTTTTCCCCGGATCGTGCTGGTCGGCTGCGGGAATATGGGCGTGGCCCTGCTGAAGGGTTGGCAGCGCGAGGGGCTGACACCGCAGGGGGTTCGCATCATCGAGCCGCAGCCTGCCAAGGTGCCTCAGGGCTTCACCACCCTGGCCGACCCCTCGCGCATCGAAAAGGGTTTTAAGCCGGAGGTGGTGCTGTTCGCCGTCAAGCCGCAGGCGCTCGCCGAGGTGCTGCCCGGCTATCGGGAGTTCGCGGGCGAGGGGGCGCTGATGGTCTCCATCGCGGCGGGCAAGAAGACCGGGTTTTATGAAAGCCTCCTCGGCCCTTGCCGCCTGGCGCGGGTGATGCCGAGCACCCCCGCCCTGGTCGGCGAGGGAGCGAGCGTGGCGGTCGGCAACGCCGCCGTGACCGAGGCCGACCGGGCCGTCGTGACCCGGCTGCTCGAAAGCGTGGGCACCTGCCACTGGGTGGCGGACGAAGCCATTATGGATGCTGTGACGGCTCTCTCCGGAAGCGGGCCGGCCTTTGTATTCTACGTTGCCGAATGCCTGGCGGCGGCAGGAGAAAAACTTGGACTCTCCAAAGAGTTGTCCGTTGCCTTAGCCGTGCAGACCATTCGCGGCAGCGGCATTCTGGCTTCGGAAAGTGAGCAATCTTTGGAAGCCCTTCGCCATGCGGTGACCAGCCCCGGAGGCACAACAGAAGCGGGCCTCAAGCTCCTCATGGACGGCCGGTTGCAGAAGGTGTTGGAGGAAACATTGGCGCAAGCCTGCAAGCGTGGCAGGGAACTCTCCGAATAAATCATGTTGCGTTGCACAAAAACCACTTGACTCTCCTCTGAGTAGTGGTATGCTCGCGCCAAGATCACTGTCATTTGAATTGCTGCGCCGCAGCAGTGTGCGGGTGACATTAAGTAATTTGCAAGGAGTAACGACCATGGCACAAGCCAACGCATTCAACGATATTTTCAAGCTGTGGAGCGACTGGAAGCTTCCTGCCGCCACGGAATACACAACCAAGGCCGTCAAGCTGTACAGCAAGAGCGGTGAGTTCGCGACCGAAGCCGGCCGCCTCGTCAGCGAGGACGCGCAGGCGATCCTGCGCCGTCAAGCTGCCGTGGCCCAGTCGGCCGTGGAGGACATTCTCCAGACCTCGCGCGAGCTGTTTACCGGCGGTTCGCCGGAAACCGGCGCCGCGAAGATTGCCGAACTGACCAAGTCGCTCTTCGAGCGTGGCCTGAGCCATCTGCGCGAAGCGACCGAAATGGTCACCAAGTCCAACACCGAACTCTATGACCTGTGCAACAAGCAGGCCAAGGAAGTGCTTGAGGAAGCCAGCAAAGTGGTGGCCTCCGCCAGCAAGAAATAAGCAGCAGCAGGTTTTGCTTAAAACGCCCGAAGCATCGCTCCGGGCGTTTTTTTATGCTCAGACTCGCAATTTGCATCGAGCCCGCTATCTTCTTAAATTCACTGTTATTTCCAAGGCTATCGCGGCAGGCGGATGCGGGCGCGCAAGCCTCCCAGTGGCGCATCCTCCAGCAGCAGCATCGCGCCGTGGGCGGCGCAGATGTCCCGGGCGATGGTCAGCCCCAACCCGACGCTGGCGCCGCCATGCCCCGGAGTGCGGGCGGCATTCAGCCGCTCGAAGGGCTTGAAAGCCTGCTCGCGTAAGCCCGGGGCGATGCCGGGGCCGTTATCGTCCACGGTGATGGAGATGGTGTGCGGTTCCAGGGCCAGGGCCAGTTCTACGCGATTGCCGTAGGTTAGAGCATTGTCGATCAGGTTGCCGAGCGCCCTGCGGAAAGCCTGGGGACGCAGGGTCGCGCTGCAGACCGGCGGCGTATGGAGCGTCACATCGCCGCCGGTGGCGGCATAGCCTTCCGCCATTTCCAGGAGCAGCAGATCAAGTCGCACGGCCTGGGGCGCTTCCGTGCCTTCGCCGCGGGCGAATTGCAGGTATTCGGCGACCATGTGCTCCATATGGGAGACGTCTTCGGTCAGGGCGTCGCGGTCGGGGCTGGCAGGCATCATGGCGAGCCGCAGCTTCATGCGGGTGAGGGGCGAGCGCAGGTCGTGCGAGATGGCTGAGAGCATGCCCGTGCGCTGGGTCACGAAACGCTGGATGCGGTCGCGCATGGTAAGAAAGGCTGTGGCGGCATGGCGGATTTCAAGAGCGCCGCGTGGCCGGAAATCCGGACTATCCATGCCGCGCCCGAAATCGTCAGCGGCCTGGGCCAGCACCGACAGAGGCCGCAGCTGTCCGCGCAGAAAGTAGATGGAAAGTCCGGTGAACAGCACCGCCGCCCCGCTCATCCACAAAATGAAGATATAGGTCGTCGAGCTGACCAGACGCTTCCTTGAGGTGCGTACCGTCAGGTAGCCTTCCTCGAAAGAAATCACCACCAGAAGGTCGTCACCCCCTGGCTCCTCGTAGATCAAGAACGGCTCCTTGATGCGCTGGCCAAGCTCTTTCATGAAGCTAGGAACATCAAGCGGTTTCAGCTTCTTCGGGTCGTGTTTCTTGGTTTTGGCAAATTCAAGATCCAGGTTCATGAACTGCTTGGCCTTATGTCCCCGGGGCGAGAAATTAGTGTAGCCCGTGGCATGGATCTCATCGACCAGCATGGCGATTTCCCCGGCCAGGCTCAGGGCCATGTTGCGGCTCACATGGTCCCAATGCCTGTCGTAAAAAATGTAGGTAGTCACGGCCTGCACGAGCAAGGTAGGCAGCAGCAGGATCAGCAAGGTGCGCCCGAACAGGCTGCGAGGGAGCAGAGTGTTGAGCGATGGAAAAATCTTCATCTTTCCCCCGTATTCACGCGCAAGGCATAGCCCAGATGGCGTACGGTCTGGATGTATTGCGGCTGGCGGGGATCCTCCTCCAGCTTCTTGCGCAACCGGGTCACTTGCACGTCGATGGTGCGGTCCGTGGCGGGCACGGTCAGTTTCGAGGACAGGAAATCGCGTGACAGCGCTTCTCCCGCATGGGCGGCGAAGACAGCCATCAGCTGTGCTTCGCCCGAAGTGAGATGCACGGTGGCCTGGCCCCGGGTGAGGCGTTGGCTGGCGAGGTCGAACGTGAACGGCCCGAAGCGGATGACCGCAGGGGGAGCTTGCGTTGTCGCCCGGCCCAGAACGTTGCGGATGCGCAGCACCAGTTCTTCCGGTTCAAATGGCTTGGACAGGTAGTCGTCCGCCCCCCGGCGCAGACCTTGGATACGATCTTCAGGATCCCCCATCGCGGTCAGCATGAGCACGGGCAGACGGGCGGCGTCGGGGCGCACCTCGCCCTTGCGCAGTCTTTCCAGGAATACGAACCCTGTATCGCCGGGCATCATCACGTCCAGCACGGCGAGGTCCGGGAGCGTTTGGGCAAGCGCGGCGGCGGCTTCCTCGGCGCTGCCGGCGCCGGAAACCGCGAAGCCGTGGTCGCTCAGGAAACGATGCAGCAGCTCGCGCAGGGCGCGATCATCGTCAACCACCAGGATATGAGGTTTTCTGTCGTTCATACCCCTACAGGTAGCGGCTCCTGGCGAATGGGCAAGTTAGGGAAAGAATGGTTTACATTCCAGGGGCATATTGTTATGTTCCGCCGCCCCTGTCACCCGAAATCTCGATTGCGTCATGAAGCTCCTGGCCTGTAACAGTAATCGTCCCCTGGCTGAGGCCATGTCGGCCTATCTCGGCACGTCGCTTACCAAGGCCAGCGTGCGCCGCTTCTCCGATTTGGAGATTTTCGTGGAAATTCATGAGAATGTACGCGGCGAAGACGTGTTCGTGATTCAATCCACCTCCTATCCCGCCAATGACCATATCATGGAGCTGCTGGTCTGCCAGGATGCGCTGAAGCGCGCCTCGGCCCGCCGTGTCACGGCAGTGATTCCCTATTTCGGCTATGCGCGGCAGGACAGGAAGCCCGGCCCCCGCACGCCCATTTCGGCCAAGCTGGTTGCGGATATCATCTCGGTCGCCGGCGCGAACCGGGTGCTGACGCTCGATTTGCACGCTGGCCAGATCCAAGGTTTCTTTGATATTCCAGTGGATAACCTCTATGCGGCGCCGGTTTTTGTGGCCGACATCCAGCAGCATTTCAAGGGCGCCAAGCCGGTGATTGTCTCTCCCGACGTGGGCGGCGTGGTGCGTGCCCGCGCCATTGCCAAGCGCATCGAGACAGAGCTGGCCATTGTCGATAAGCGCCGTGAGGCTGCTAATCAGAGCGAGGTCATGCACATTATCGGTGACGTGAAGGGCCGGGATTGCATTCTGGTTGACGATATTGTAGACACCGCCGGCACCTTGTGCAATGCGGCGGATGCCTTGATGGCCGAAGGCGCGGTGTCGGTGTCGGCCTATGTGACGCATGGCGTGCTCTCCGGCCCGGCTGTGGAGCGGGTGAGGAAGTCCAAGCTTTCCTCACTGGTGATTACGGACAGCATCCCGGTGACGGATGCGGTGAAGGAGACCAGGAACATACGGGTGCTTTCCATCGCCCCTCTTCTGGCTGAAGCGGTCAGGAGAATCAGCGAGGAAAGCTCGGTATCGAGTTTGTTTGATTGATGAGTGAGGCGGGCATCGGCCGCATGGTGTGGCAGAGACCGAGGCGCTTGAACCAAGGAGTAAGACGATGACGAAAGTACTGCAAATAGACGCTGAAATCCGTGAAGGTACCGGCAAAGGCCCGGCGCGCGCGCTTCGCCGTGCGGGCAAGTTCCCCGGTGTGATTTATGGTGAGAAGAAAGAGCCGATGAGCATTGTGCTTCCGCTTAAGGAAGTGACGAAAGAATATATGAAGGCCGGCTTCATGACGAAGCTCGTAGACATCAAGGTCGGCAAGGATACCGTGCGCGTGCTGCCCCGTGACGTGTCGCTGCATCCGGTGACCGACGTGATCGAACACGCCGACTTCCTGCGTGTGGGCAAGGACACCAAAGTTCGCGTGCATGTGCCCATCCATTTCCACGGCCATGAAAAGTCCCTGGGTCTCAAGCGCGGCGGTGTGCTCAATATCGTGCGCCACGACGTGGAACTGATCTGCACCCCGGACACCATTCCTCCGTTCCTGGATGCGGACATCACCAATGTCGACATCGGCCACTCGCTCCATATCAGCCACGTGAAGCTGCCTGATGGCGTGAAGCCCGTCATCAGCGACCGCGACTTCACCATCGCGACGATCGTTGGCCGTGCCGCGGAAGAAGAAGCCAAGCCCGCCGCCGAAGGTGCCGAAGGTGCGGATGCTGCCGCTGCTCCCGCCGCCGGTGCAAAGGCCGCCGCTCCTGCTGGCGGTGCGAAAGCCGCGGCTCCCGCTGCGCCTGCGAAGAAGTAATCTTATTGTTTCCGAGAAAGCCCCCGCACGGTTCGCGGGGGCTTTTTTGTGCCTGAAAGGGCTGATAGAAAAAGTGCATGAGTGCCGAATTTCTACTGATAGGTTTGGGTAACCCCGAGCCGCAATACCGCCGCAACCGGCATAACGCAGGCTTCATGGCCATCGATGCGATTGCGGATGCCTGGGGATTTGGCGCGGAGCAGGAAAAATATCACGGCCTGCTTTCCAAAGGCGTGGTGGAAGGAAAGGCGTGCCTGGCGCTCAAGCCCATGACCTACATGAACCTCTCCGGCAAGAGCGTGCAGCCGGTGGCGGCATTCTTCAAGATTCCGCCGCAGCGGATGATTGTGCTGCATGACGAACTGGACGTCCCTTTCGGCAAAGTCAAAGTGAAGCGCGGCGGCGGATCGGGCGGACATAACGGCATTAAATCCATCGACGAAGCGGTGGGGCAGGATTACATCAGGGTGCGCATCGGCATCGGCCATCCCGGCGATAAAGATCGCGTTACCGGCCACGTGCTCGGCAACTATACCACTGATGAGGAGGCGCAGATGAAGCCGGTCTTTGATAAGGTCGCGGACGCGCTACCCTGGCTACTGGCGGACGATATGCCCAAATTTTTGCAAGAAATGGCTTAAGGAGAAGATCATGGGATTTAAATGCGGCATCGTTGGCCTGCCAAATGTCGGTAAATCGACACTTTTCAACGCGCTGGTGGCCCAGGCGGCTGCGGAAGCGGCGAATTATCCGTTCTGCACGATTGAGCCTAATATAGGCCGCGTCGGCGTGCCCGACGACCGGCTGGACGTCGCGGCGAAGATCGCCGGGTCAGCGCAGATCATTCCGACACAGATCGAATTCGTGGACATCGCCGGCCTCGTGCGCGGGGCAAGCAAGGGCGAAGGGCTCGGCAACCAGTTCCTGGCGCATATCCGCGAGGTGGATGCCATCTGCATGGTGCTGCGCTGCTTCGAGGACGGCGACATCACCCATGTCGAAGGCCGCATCGACCCGCTTGCTGATGCCGAAATCATCGAGACCGAGCTGGTGCTGGCGGATCTGGAAAGCGTGGAGAAGCGCTTGCCTAACCTCCAGAAGAAAGCCAAGGGAGGGGATAAGGAAGCCAAGATCCAGGCGGCGCTGTGCGAGAAACTGGCGGCGCTTTTGAACGATGGCAAGCCCGCGCGTGAACTCAAGGTGACGGACGCGGAAGAAGATAAGCAATTCAAGATGCTTCAGCTTCTTACCGCCAAGCCGATGATGGTGGTGTGCAATGTCGAGGAGGCGAGCGCCGCCAGCGGCAACGCGCTCTCGGCGAAGGTGCAGGCGGCGCTGAAAGTGCCATGCGTCGTGGTATCGGCCAAGATCGAATCCGAGGTGGCGGTGCTGGAGCCGGAGGAAAAACAGGCATTCCTAGCTGATCTCGGCCTCAAGGAAACCGGGCTTTCCCGCGTCATCCACACGGGTTATTCCCTGCTTGGGCTCATCACGTTTCTGACCATTGGCCCCAAAGAGGCCCGCGCCTGGACCGTGCATAAAGGCGCAACCGCACCCGAAGCGGCGGGGGTGATTCATACCGATTTCCAGAAAGGCTTCATCCGCGCCGAAACCATTGCGTACGCCGATTACGTCAAGCATCAAGGCGAGCAGGGCGCCAAGGAAGCGGGGCGGATGCGGCTTGAAGGAAAGGAGTATCTGGTGCAGGATGGCGACGTGCTGCTGAAGTTCACCGGGCCGCAGCTGCGCCACGTGGCGGAACTCCTGATGCGCGTGGTGCGTGCTGTGTGCTGCGTTGAAATTTGAATTTGGG
>JAFLCR010000090.1 GCA_017302755.1 Alphaproteobacteria bacterium | reverse complement strand
GGCGCGCACCCATTCCAGCTCGCTTTCGAGCTGTTTGGCGCGGGCGGCTTCGGTTTTCTCTTCGACTTCGAGGCGCTTCTTCTTCTGCTCCAGCCAGGAGGAGTAATTGCCCTCGTAGGGGATGCCCTTGCCGCGGTCGAGCTCCAGAATCCAGCCGGTGACGTTATCCAGGAAGTAGCGGTCATGGGTGATGAGCACCACCGTGCCGGGATATTCGTGCAGGAATCGCTCCAGCCAGGCCACGGATTCGGCGTCCAGATGGTTGGTGGGTTCGTCGAGCAGCAGCAGGTCCGGGCGCTCGAGCAGCAGGCGGCACAGCGCCACGCGGCGCTTTTCGCCGCCGGAGAGCTTATCCACCGCCGCATCCCCAGGCGGGCAGCGCAGGGCATCCATGGCGATTTCGACTTCGCGCTCCAGATCCCACAGGTTGCCGGCGTCGATAAGCTCTTGAAGTTTCCCCTGTTCCTCCAAGAGGCTGTTCATTTCGGCATCGGAAAGCTCCTCGGCGAAGCGGGCGGAGACTTCGTTGAACTTATCCACCAGCGCTTTTTTCTCGCGCACGCCTTCCATGACGTTCTCGAACACGGTCTTTTTGGCGTCGAGCTGCGGCTCCTGGGGCAGGTAGCCGACTTTCACGCCCTCGGCAGGCCAGGCTTCGCCGGTGAAATCCTTATCCACTCCGGCCATGATCTTGAGCAACGTCGATTTACCGGCGCCGTTAGGGCCGATCACGCCGATCTTCGCGCCGGGGTAGAAGGAGAGCCAGATGTTCTCCAGCACTTTTTTGCCGCCGGCATAGGCCTTCGACATGTCCTTCATGACGTAGATATACTGGTACGAAGCCATCGCGATTCCGTTAACGATTGGTGGAAAGCAGGAAAGATGGGGGCTGAACCCCTAATTGTCCATCAATTTTTGCCTTCGAGTTCCTTATCCCAGATATCCATGGCGCGGCGCACGTGCGGGATGGTGATCGAGCCGCCCACCAGCATGCCGATGGAGACCGCTTCGGCCAGTTCCTCGCTCTTCACGCCCGCTTTATGCGATTCGATGAGGTGATAAAGGATGCAGTCGTCGCAGCGCAGCACCAGCGAGGCGACGAAGCCAAGCAACTCTTTGGTTTTTTTATCCAGATGTCCGGCCTGATAGGTGGTGGCGTCCAGCCCGAAGAAGCGCTTTTGCTCGGCATTGGCGTATTTGGCGAGCACCTGATTGTAGGCGTCGCGCTGTTCACGAAATGCGTCTATGCGGGGGGAGTGAGAATGCGTCATGATACGTGCTCCTGATTTTTTGTGAAATTTCATAGCACAGGAGGAAGCATTTGAATATAAAACAAGAGTTTTCACATCTTGCGTCTGTGATACTCAGGTGATATTTGCGTTTCCTTCCCCGTGCTTTTTGGCTAAGGTGCGGCAAATTCACGCGCGGCCTCTACCGCGTCGTTTGCATGAAAGGCAGGTTCATGACGGTTTCCACGCAGCTTTTCCGCAAAAAACCCATTGCCCAGATCCAGGCGGAGGCCAACAGCCAGACGCTCAAGCGTACGCTCGGTCCGCTCAATCTTATCAGCCTCGGCATTGCCTGCATCATCGGTGCAGGCATTTTTGTGATGACCGGCACCGCCTCGGCGCAGCATGCCGGCCCGGCCATTGTTTATTCCTTTATGCTGGCGGGTCTCGCCTGCGCCTTTACAGGGCTTTGCTATGCGGAGCTCACCTCCATGCTTCCGATTTCGGGAAGTGCCTATACCTACAGCTATGCCACGCTCGGCGAATTCCTGGCCTGGGTCATGGGTTGCCTGTTGTTGCTGGAATACGGCGTCGCTTCAGCGACCGTGGCGGTGGGCTGGTCGGGTTATCTGGTTAGTTTCTTCAAAGAATTTGGTATCATCATACCTCCGGAATTTTCCCTGCCCTACGGCGTGGAAAAGACGCTTCAGGATGGCACGGTGGTCACCGGCATCTTCAATGTTCCAGCCTTTCTTGGCATGCTGGCGGTAACCTCGCTGCTGATCGTTGGCGTCAAGGAATCGGCGTTTGTGATGAACATCATGGTGGTGACGAAGCTGATTGTGATTGTGCTGTTTGTTGGCGTCGGCTTATTCTTCATCGACCCCGCCAACTGGACGCCCTTCATTCCTGACATGGTGACGGACGCCGAAGGCAACAGCCATTACGGTTTCCACGGCGTGGTGACGGCGGCGGGCATCATCTTTTTCTCTTATATCGGCTTCGAGGCGGTTTCCACCGCGGCGCAGGAAGCGAAGAATCCGCAACGGGATGTGCCTATCGGCATTCTCGGATCGCTGTTTATCTGCACGGCTATTTACATCGTGGTCTCCATGGTGCTGACGGGCGTCGCGCATTATAGCAAGCTGAACGTGCCTGACCCGATTGCCGTGGCTGTGGATATCATGTCCATGTCCTCGCAGACGACTGGCGAGGCGAGCTCCGGCTTCAAGGCGCTGGTGCTGCTGGTGAAGCTCGGCGCGCTGATGGGGCTTTCTTCGGTGATGCTGGTTACGACCTACAGCCAGACGCGCGTCTTTTACGTGATGTCCCGCGACGGCCTGCTTCCTCCATTTTTCAGCAAAGTGCACGAGAGGTTCAAGACTCCCTATCTTAACACGATGTTTGTTGGCACTGCCCTGGCTTTTGCCGCTGCGTTGACGCCGATCAGCGTGCTCGGCCACCTGGTCAGCATGGGAACGCTGACGGCCTTTGCCGTCGTGTGCTTCAGCGTGCTTTATCTGCGCCAGAAAGAACCCGGACTGAACCGCCCCTTCCGCACGCCCTTCATGCCGGTGACGCCGATTCTGGGCATTTTCGCCTGCGGTTACATCATCTGGCACATGGAGGCGGAAACCTTCCGTCTGCTGGGGTATTATCTTGCCATCGGCATCGCGTTCTACTTCGTTTACAGCCTGCGCCACAGCAAGCTGAAGGAAGGAAAAGCCGGTCCCAGCCTGGCAACGCCGCCACTTTCGCCGGATCCTACGGGAATGTCTTGAGGTGGGGATTTTTCGCTACCGCTTTCGGAACAAAGCCGCTATAAGGCTGACTTTGTTAAACCTACATTTTTATCGGCTATGAAACTGAAACTCTGGCACCAAGTGCTTATCGGCCTTGCCGCGGGCATTGTTTTCGGACTGGTTTTCAAGGAAGACGCAGCGATCGTTAAACCGATCGGCACTGTATTCATCAACATGATTCTGATGTGCGTCGTGCCGTTGATTTTCTTCTCGCTGATCTCCGGCATCACCGGTATGAAGGATCCCAAGGCACTGGGACGTGTGGGTTTTAAGTCCACGTTTGCGTATTTAACCACGGTTGCCTTTGCCATCGTCATTGGTTTGGTGGTTGTAAATGTGCTGCATCCCGGTGTTGGGGTGGATCTGAAACTGGATCAGGCCGCACTTGCTGCCAAACCCGCAACGCAGCAGCAGTCCATTATCGACACCTTCGTCAATATCGTTCCGAAGAACGCGATCGGCGCCATGGCCGAAGGGCACATTCTGCAGGTTGTATTTTTTGCCATTTTTGTTGGTATCAGCCTCACCCTCATGGGTAAGGACGGCGAAAAGCTAGTGGATCTCGCGCATGTCAGCGCCAAGCTGATGTTCAAGATTATTGGCTACGTGGTAAGGCTGTCGCCCTTTGGTGTGTTCGCGCTGATTGCAACGGTGGTGGGCACCCAGGGTGTGGAGGTGATTTACTCTCTGATCAAGCTGGTCGTAACGGTGGTGATTGCTTGCGGCATTCAGTATGTGGTTTTTGGCCTGCTGATTTTCTTCTTCGCACGCATGTCGCCGTTCCCGTTCTACAAGAAGAGCCTCGACTATCAGGCGCTTGCTTTCTCCACCAGTTCCAGCAAGGCGACCTTGCCCACAACGATGACTGTCTTGGCGGATAAGATGGGGGTTTCTCGTGACTCGACCTCCTTTGTATTGCCGCTTGGGGCATCCATCAACATGGACGGCACGGCGCTTTATATGGGCATCTGCGCCGTATTCATCGCACAGGCGACGGGTGTTGTACTTTCTCCGCATGACTATTTCATCCTCATTTTCACGTGCACGATCGGTTCGATCGGCGCTGCCGGCTATCCTGGCGGGGCCATGGCGATGATGGGCGTGGTGCTTTCGGCGCTTAATCTTCCCATTGAGGGGCTGGCGCTGATTCTCGGCGTTGACCGCATCCTCGACATGCTGCGCACGACGATCAACATCACTGGCGACGCCACGATCACGCTTATCATCGATAAGAGCGAAGGCAAACTGGATGAGAAGGCGTACCACGCTTGACTCCGTCGATGCCTTTCTGAAGGTGCTTGCCGCTAATGTTTGAACGCCGGAGGAGGCCTGCCATGCGCCATGTGCTTTTAATTTTCCTCTTGTGTTTTCCTGCCGCGCTTGTTGCGGCGGACGCGAAGACGTTGCTCAACGTTTCCTACGATCCAACGCGCGAATTTTACCAGGAATACAACAAGCGCTTTGCCGAATACTGGAAAGAGAAAACCATGACGGAGGTTGAGATCCGCACTTCTCATGGCGGCTCCGCCAAGCAGGCGCGTTCGGTGATCGACGGGTTGGAGGCGGATGTCGTCACCCTTGCCCTGGCCTATGACATTGACACCATCGCTTCGAAATCCGGTTTGCTCGATGAGAATTGGCAGAAGCGCAATGCCCGACGAAGCTGCCCTTACACATCCACCATTGTTTTTCTGGTGCGCAAGGGCAACCCGAAGCGCATTCTGGATTGGCCGGATCTGATCAAGCCTGGCATGTCTGTCATCACTCCCAATCCGAAAACATCGGGCGGTGCGCGCTGGAATTATCTGGCGGCCTGGGGATACGCCATGCGTCATTTCGATAAGGATGAAAGGAAAGCCACGGAATTCATGAAGGCACTGTTTAAGAACGTGCCCATTCTCGATTCCGGAGCCCGCGCCTCATCGATTACCTTCGCGCAACGCGGCATGGGTGATGTGCTGCTTTCATGGGAGAATGAGGCGTATCTGGCGATGCATTCGCTTGGTAAGGGGGCTTTCGAGATCGTTTATCCTTCATTGTCAATTCTGGCAGAGCCTCCCGTGGCGCTGGTGGATAAGGTGGTCGACAAGAAAGGTACGCGCGAACTGGCGAAAGCCTATCTTGAACATCTCTATGATCCGGAAAGCCAGGAAATCGCCGCGAAACATTTTTATCGGCCGCAGCAGCAATCCATTCTGGAAAAATACGCTGAACGTTTCCCTCCTGTAGAAATGCTTCAGATAGACAAGGATTTCGGCGGCTGGAAAGATGCCCAGGCCAAGCATTTTGATGACGGTGGCATTTTCGACCAGATTTATGGCGTTCGCTAGCACCTGGAAACAGCCGTCCATCCTTCCCGGCTTCGGGTTGACGCTTGGCTATACGCTGTTTTACCTTCTGCTGATTGTCTTGATACCGCTATCGGGTTTGTTCGTCTCTACTGCAGCGATGGGATGGGAAACCTTCCTGCATAAGGTCAGCAGCCCGCGGGTTCTTTTCGCCTTGAAACTGACATTCGGCACGGCGGCGGTGGCCGCGGTGATCAATACGTTTTTCGGCATGTTGCTGGCCTGGGTGCTGGTGCGCTACCGGTTTCCCGGCAAGAAGATCATGGATGCGCTGATCGATCTTCCCTTTGCCCTTCCCACGGCGGTGGCGGGCATCGCGCTCACGACGCTCTATGCGGCCAATGGTTGGCTGGGGCAATACCTGGAACCGATCGGCATCAAGGTGGCTTATACCTCGCTCGGCATTGTGGTGGCGCTATGCTTCGTCGGCATGCCATTCGCCGTGCGCATGGTGGAGCCGGTGCTCAAGGATATCAATCCCGAGCTTGAGGAAGCGGCGGCGTCGCTGGGTGCCACCCGCCTTCAAACATTCCTGCGCGTCATTCTTCCAGAGCTTGTCCCGGCGACGCTGGCGGGATTTGCCCTCTCTTTTGCGCGCGGATTGGGTGAATATGGCTCGCTTGTGTTCATCGCCGGCAATGTGCCGATGGTTTCCGAAATCGCGCCGTTGCTGATCGTTATCTCGTTAGAGCAGTATGATTATGCTGGCGCTACGGCAGTAGCGCTGGTCATGCTGTTGGCTTCCTTTCTGCTTTTGTTCGCGATCAACCTACTGCAGAAATGGGCCCGGAGATGGTGAAGGAATCCGTCGCGCTTCGCGATCCCGTTTGGGTGCGTATCGTACTCACGCTTTTCGCTTTCGCTTTTCTCGGTGTTTTCCTAGTGCTTCCGCTCGCCGTAGTTTTTGTGGAGGCGTTTTCAGGAGGTTGGAAAAATTATCTGAAAGCGTTGTCGGAGCCTGATGCTTTGTCTGCCATAAGGCTGACCTTTCTGGTCGCGGCCATTTCCGTGCCGCTCAATCTGAGTTTCGGCCTGGCGGCTTCCTGGTGCATCTCAAAATTCGAGTTTCGGGGCAAGCAGTTGCTCTTGACGCTCATTGATCTACCCTTCTCCGTGGCTCCGGTAATTTCCGGATTGATTTATGTGTTGCTCTTCGGGGCGAGCAGCATGTTTGGCAAATGGCTGATCTCCCATGACGTGCAGATCATCTTCGCGGTACCGGGCTTGGTGCTGACGACCGTGTTCGTGACATTTCCATTCGTGGCGCGCGAGTTGATTCCCCTGATGCAGGAGCAGGGGACGGAAGAGGAGGAGGCTGCCATTCTGCTGGGCGCTTCGGGTTGGCAGGCTTTCTGGCGCGTGACCCGTCCCAACATTACCTGGGGGCTGCTATACGGCGTGCTGTTGTGCAATGCGCGCGCCATGGGGGAATTTGGCGCGGTATCGGTGGTATCAGGTCACATCCGCGGTCTGACCAATACGATTCCGCTGCACGTGGAGATTCTTTATAACGAATATAATTTCGTCGCCGCTTTCGCTGTGGCCTCCCTGCTCACATTGCTGGCGCTGGTGACGCTGGTCATCAAGACGATAATCGAATGGAAGCGGTCGGTTAGCGGCCAAATGTCGTAGGCGCCGCTTCCACGACGGCGAATCCGCGCGGCGTAACTTTCAGTACCGCCAGTCCCCGTTCATTGGCGCCATCCGGCATCAAGCGGAAGATGCCGTCCGCCGGTCCGTTGAACCCTGCGGCATCGGTCAGAGCCCGCGCACTGTAATCGGCCGCTCCCGGCGTGAGACCAAGCGATACGGCGAGGGCAGCCGCATCATAAGCAAGGCTGGCAATGCGCGGTGGCGCATAGCCGAAATGCGAGCGGAACCGCATTTCGAACTGGTCGCGCTTCTGTGGTGTTGAGCCGGCGAAATACGCACCCTCCAGCGCGGGCAGTGAAGCCGTTTGCGGATCATCCCATTGCCCGGAGCCGAGAATCATAACGCGGCTCGCGTCGATGCCGTAGGCAGGAAGTTGCTTGGCCAGCCTCGCCAGCGCCTCGCCTCCCTGCGGGATTAGCAGCGCATCGAAGGGAAGGGGTTGGGCGCGGTGTTCGCGAACCTTATCCTCGGACCAAAGAGTGGCAAGCTTGCTTCGCGGGTCGGGCGTTTTACCGGGAGGAGGCAGCCGAAGCGCGGGGCGTCCCATCAGGGTGGCCAGCTGGGGCGAAAGATCGTCGTCGCCCGCGGAATAAAAGGCCACGCTTGTCAGATCGGCCCGTCCGCCGGAAAGCTGGCGGCGCAGCTCGGCATGAATGGATTTGCCGTAATCATCATCCGGCAGCAGTGCCGCGATGCGGCGTTTGCCCTGGCTTTGCGCGAAGCTCACGATGCGGGCGATCTGCTGCTCGGGTAAAAAGCCGAGCAGGTAGACGCCGTTGCCCGCCACGGCGGCATTATTGGAGAAGGCAAGCATCGGTACGCGGCGTGATTTGGCTTCATGGGCGGCGGCGGAGACGCCCTGGCTGAATACGGGGCCGAGCAAGATATGTGCACCATCCTGAATCGCTTCTTTTGCTGCCCGTGCCGCACTGCTCGCATCCTGCCCGGCGCTTTTGGGCACCAGCACAATGCGCGCGCTGGCGCGTCGCGCTTCCGGCATGGCAAGATACAGATCGTTCATGGCGAGGACGGCCGCGTCCAGCATGGCTTCGCCAAGCACGGCCGATGGACCATCCATGGGCAGAAGCAGGCCGATCTTCACCGCCGGGCCGGACGCATTCTGCGGCGTGGTTTCCGACCCGATCGTGCCGTTGGAAAAGCGCCGCAGCGCCGCGCTGGGTTCGGCGACATTCTGGAAAATGGGCCGTGAACGGATTTCCGCCACCGGCGCGACGGCGTAAGTCGAGTCAACCTGTTCAGCCACGGCTTTCTTGGAGGATGTGCCCGAGCAGGCGGCCAGCAGAATAACGGCGAGGGCGGCGGGGCCAAGGTAGCGTTGCGTCAAGGAGGGCATGAGGTTAGGCTCCGTTCAAGGAAAGGCCGGAAGATGGATAAAGCTATAGCAAAAGAGTCGCCGCTTGTCGCCAGACTTTCGATCGTCGCCACGCCGATCGGCAATCTGGGCGACATGACCTTCCGCGCCGTCGAGGAATTGAAGGCCGCGCAGCTCATCGCCTGCGAGGATACGCGGGTGACGCGCGTGCTGCTCGACCGCTACGGCATTGCCGCGAAAACGGTGGCGTATCACGAACACAACGCGGCGGAGATGCGTCCGAAACTGCTCGCCCGCTTGCGGGAAGGCTCGGTGGTCGC
>JAFLCR010000009.1 GCA_017302755.1 Alphaproteobacteria bacterium | reverse complement strand
GGCCCGCCGAGGAAGATGGTGCCGTTGCCTTTCACGATCACGCTCTCATCCGACATCGCGGGCACATACGCGCCGCCCGCCGTGCAGGAGCCGAGCACCGCCGCGATCTGCGGAATCTTCGCAGCGGACATCATCGCCTGGTTATAGAAGATGCGGCCAAAATGGTCGCGATCGGGAAACACCTCGTCCTGCATCGGCAGAAACGCCCCGCCCGAATCGACGAGATAGACGCAGGGGAGGTGGTTCTCCGCCGCGATCTCCTGCGCGCGAAGGTGCTTCTTCACCGTCATCGGGAAATAGGTGCCGCCTTTCACCGTCGCGTCATTGGCGACGATCATGCACTCCGTCCCCGCGATGCGGCCGATGCCCGTCACCACGCCTGCGCTCGGCACGCCGCCCTCATACAGCTCCCACGCCGCCAGCGAGGAAAGCTCCAGAAACGGTGACCCGTCATCCAGCAGCTTCTCGATGCGCTCGCGCGGCGGCATCTTCTT
Source organism: Alphaproteobacteria bacterium (assembly GCA_017302755.1). Taxonomy (GTDB): domain Bacteria; phylum Pseudomonadota; class Alphaproteobacteria; order Rickettsiales; family JAFLCR01; genus JAFLCR01. The sequence continues at coordinate 22,099 of JAFLCR010000009.1, read as the reverse complement.
CCGCGAGCGGTGCAGCGAAAGCGCCTTCTCCCCGCCGCCCAGCTTCACCTGGGCGAGCCGCTCCTGCAGCTCTTTGAGCAGGCCTTCGTGATAGGCCTTGTTCGCCTTGAAATCAGCAGAGGAGGTGGAGATGGCGGAATCGAGTGTCGTCATGGAAGCATCCTGAAATTGATCGTTTATTTGTAACGCAATGCGCGGCCCTGTCGAGTGCGTTTACCAAAAGGCAAGCTTTGGTTTCTAGTGTGGCGGCAATCAAGGAGAGGGATATGAAGAAAACGATCAAAATCGTGCTCATCGTTGTGGCCGTGCTGGTGTTGCTGCTGGTGTTGCTGTTCGGCGGCGGCATTTTCGCGCTTTATAAATACTCTGACGATATTGCCCGTGCTGTGTCCGACAAAGGCGTCGAGCAGGCGGAGAAGGAAATCCTCCCCCGCTTTAAGACCGTGGAGGCCGACCCGCCCCTCACCAACCAGCAGCGCGACCAGATCACGGAAGCGGCGGAAAAGCTGATCGCCGAAATCAAAACCGCGTCGGGCGAGCTGGAGATCAGCCGTGAGAAAGCGGAAGCCGCGGAGAAAAATCTGCTGAAAATCGCCGCCGATTTCAAGCTGGTCGGCAGCCTCGGCAAGATCGCCGAAGACGGGCGGCTCAACCAGGAAGAATACGGAGCCTGGGTGAAATACTACCAGGTGCGCGACAAGGAAACCTCGCCGGAGAAAACTGCCTTCGAGAGCTTCTTCCAGATCGACACTTCGGGCGAGCAGCCGCGTGAGGAGTAAGGCTTTCGCCGCATGCAAGCGCTGAAGGTTTTTAAAATCATCGGCATCGTCATCGGAACGATGATCTCGATCGCGGCCATCCTGCTTGCGGGCTACGGCATGCATCTCGTCTACTATTTCCATGACAATATTCATGCCGGAAATCTGCGCGCCGCGAAGGATAGGGAAGTCCATGTCACCGCCCTGCGCCAGGTGACGCCCATCGCTCCCGTCACGCGCGCGCAGCGCGAACGGATGGCGGAACTCGGCAAAGGGCTGATCACGGAAATCGAAGTCACTTCCGCGTCGCTGCTTCACACGGACGGCTATGACGATGTCGTTCTTTCCAAAAGGACGGCGATTTCCCACGCCCTGAAGCTGCTGGAGACGCTCGGGACCATCGCCGAGGATGGCAGGCTGACGGGCGCGGAATACAAAGCATGGAATGATTTTCATAAGGCACGGCATCTCGATGACTCGCCTCAGCAGACGGCGTTTGACCGTTTCTTCAAGCATGCGCCCGGGGATGATGAGAAAAATAACAATTAATAACAATGTGTTGTTGTGTTGGCTTGCGTTGTTCCATGCGCCCGCTTAAATAAAAAATAATGATTTTCCAGCATGATGTGCCCACATCACTCAAGGGAGACTCGCATGAAAGTTCTTAAGATCATCGGCATCGTAATAGCCGCCATCATCACCCTCATCGTGGTTTCAATCGGCGGCTGCACGATTCTTGGCGTGTACTACGCCGGCGATTTGGTCAAGGCCGGTCTCACCACCGCGGTGGATGCGGTGGAGCAGGACAGCCTGCCCAAGCTGCGGACTGCTGCGGTGGAAGCTCCGGTCACTGAAGCGCATCGCGATCAGATGGCGCAGGTGGTGGGCCAGCTGGTGCAGGAAGCAAAAGCGGCTGCGAACAATGTCGAGATTTCCTTCGACGAAGAGAAGATGAAGGGCAAGGAAGCCGAATTTCAGAAAATCGGCACCAGCATCGAGCTCCTGATGGCCGTGCCGGCCATTGTGCAGGATGGCAAGCTTTCGGGCGACGAATACAGCACCTGGGTGAAATACTACCAGGCGCGTGACAAGGGCGAATCCCCCGAGCGCGCGGCGTTTAACGCCCGTTTCGACACGCCTAAGGAGTGAGGCTGATCTATGGGTGAAAGCGGCGATGCCGGCATGACGGAAGCACCGTTCCTGAATCCGAAGGCCATTGGCATCGCCGCCGCCGCAGTCGGCATTGTTTTCTTGTTTTCCCTGGTCACCTGCTCCATGACGGGAACGTATCTCGCGGGAGATCTGGCGGAAGAAGAACCCAGAATTTCCATGCAAAACATTGAAGAAGAGTACGTGCCTGCCCTGTCTTCCCTGAAGTCGACGGCGCCGGTGACGGATGCGCACCGCGATGCGTTGGTGAAAGCGGCCCAATCCCTGATTCAGGAAAAAAAGGATACGCTGGCCCAGATCAACGCCGGCGTGAGCCAGAAAAAAACCATGAAGGAGCTGGAGCCGCTGCGCAAAAAATATCAAACGCAGCAGCTTCTGTTGCTGACGACGGCGGAGATCGTGAAAGATGGCGCCTTGACGAGAGAAGAATACACCGCCTGGGTGCAGCTTTACCAGGTGCGCGGCAAGGACGACCTCAAGACGCTCAAAAATTTCCAGGACAGCTTCGGCCTATATAAGAAACAGGGCGAGAAAGCGAAAGGCCGATGACATGAACGCCGTACTTTCCGCCATCTCCGCCACGCTGAGGGATCTGCGCCTCCCGGGCCTCGCCAAGACGTTCGCCCTTTGCATCCTCCTCAACCTGCTGGTGCTGGCCCTGATGTTCGCGGGCGCGAACTACCTCATCTACACCACGCAGATCTTCGACGCCTCGCGCCTCGAATGGCTCGGCGACGCGGCGGGCACGCTCGTCACCCTTATCCTTGCATGGCTGCTTTTTCCGGTAGTGCTTACCTTCCTGATGGGATTCTTCGATGAATCCCTCGCCGCGAAAGTCGAGAAGCGCGGCTATCCCAGCCTTTCCGCGCCACCGGAAAGGCCGTTTTACGCAGGCCTTGGCCATGACATGAAATTCGGCTTGCGCGCCGTGCTGCTGAACGTGCTGGCGCTGCCGCTTTACTTCATTCCCGTGGTGCAGCTCTTCATCTATCTCGGCCTGAACGGCTACCTGCTCGGCAACCAGTTTTTCGAGATGGCCGCAGGACGCCACATCGGCAAGCCCGCCGCGCGCGAGCTTCGAGCCAAGCATCGCTGGCCAGTGTTTCTGGCTGGCGTCTTCATCACATTGATGAGCGCTGCGCCATTCCTGAATCTTCTCTCGCCGTTCTGGGGCTCGGCGGTGATGGTGCATCTTTATCATCGCTTGCGCGAGGCTTCCTGAGCTGGAAACCAGGGGTTATCCCATAAACACACCAAGCGCCGCGAGCGCCAGCAGCCCGCTCAGGGCAAGCGCCATGCCCGCGACCACGATGTTTTGCGACAGCGCGATGCTGCCCATCACCAGCCCCGCGATACCCATGCCGCCCCATACCAGCGCGATCATGAACCATGTTCCCCATTCCGAAGGTGGCGTGGTGAACGGATTGCCGAAAAACCACGCCCCGAAGAAGCCGATAAGCGGCATGGCCAGCGCGGCCCAGGCGAGCGCGGAAGAAGCAGTTTGGACGGAAGATTCATCAGGCATGGCACCCTCCTGTTTATATATCTGCGTATCTTAAATGCCCGCAACCAAACCGGAAGGGAAATAATCGCATTGTGCTCTCCGCCTTTGCACGGCGCCATCAACTCCAGAAACGCCAGAATGCCGTCGCCGCCGCACCTATAAATGCGCCTGATACCGCCACGCTCGCCACGGCGCAAAGCATGCCAAGACAGACGCACGCCCCGTCCCGTTGCATCATGGCGATGGAGAAAAAGCAGATGGCCAGCGCGGGAAGCGCGTTTCCGAACGGCACCGGCAGCATGATCATCAGCGATAGAAACACGCACACCGCCGCGATCAGCTTATCCATCGGCGGGTTCAGCATCCATTTCCAGCGCGGCGCGGTGACGCATTCCACTTTTCTTAGGTAAGGCAGAATGAAGGCGATTGCCTTGCGCAGATGCTCGGTCTTGATGCGGCGCTTCAACACCTTTTCTGGCAGCCATGGCTGTTGGTGGCCAAGCATCATCTGAAACGTCAGCAGCAACAACGGCAGCCCGAGCATCGCCGAAAGCCCAGGCACGGGGAAGGGCACGAAATTCGGAATGGCGAGCACGGGCAGCAGCATCCCGTAAATCCGCCCCGACAGCATCCGCCTCAGCTCGTCAATGCTGGTTTCCGGCGCCGGAAGCTTTTCCGCCAGCGCCTCTAGGCAGCCGGACATGCTGCCAGCGTGGTCTGTGTATGGTGCATCCATAGACTGCATCTATCCACGATCCAGGCTGGGAAGTCGATGGCGCATATGCACTCCGTGAATAACAAATGCATTATTAAACGAGCCGCCGCCGTTCCTCTCCCTCCCCCGCAAGGGAGGGAGGGAACGGAATCGCCGCCTGGAAACCCACGTTGTGCCCGATGAAGCTTGAGCGTAGATTCACCACATGAGCACGATCTACTATCTCATCGGCTATCCCGGCGTCGGCAAATACACGGTCGCGCAGGCGCTTGCCGAGCGCACCGGCGCGCGCATTGTCGATAATCATCTAGCCAACAACCCCATCTTCAGCCTGCTTCCGCTGGACGGCATCACGGCCATCCCCGAAGCCGCGTGGGAGCGCGTGAAGGCCATCCGCGACATCGTCTTCGACACGATGGAGCATCTCTCGCCTCGCGAGTTCAGCTTCATCCTCACCAACGTGCTGCACGATGACGAAGGCGACCGGTCACTCTTCGCCCAGGTGGAAGCCCTGGCGAAAGCCCGCAGCAGCCTCTTCATCCCCGTCCTGCTTTCCTGCACCGAAGAGGAAAACTGCCGCCGCGTGACCTCGCCCGGGCGCGCGAAGCGGTTGAAGGATACGAGTGCCGAGAATGTGCGGACGTTGCGCGCGGAGAAGCCACTGTTGCCGGTGGCGCATCCGAATACGCTAAGGTTGGATACGACGATGCTGGCTGCTGAGGAGGTGGTAGAAAAAATACTGGCGGTTAATGCCTCTTAGTTACCGACCTCAAATTCTGCAATTTTCTCTTTTAAATGAGTTTCTATACGTTGGCTTAATTGAGATAGCCCATTCATAACAGCATTTATATCGTCAATGGTTACTACTTCTTCGTTACGATCTTGAGATCTAAGAAAACAAGGTTGGAATTTTTTTGAAGCAGTTGAATCATAAAACAACTCCAACCATGTTGCTTTCTCGTGAATAAACTCATCCCTTAGCTCTTTTAAAATCTGAGTCCACAAAGGATTTTCCCAACCAGTCTCGTCTGTAAAAAACGTATCATCTGAAAAAGGTTCTCCTTGCGGAGAATCAAAAAGGGAACCAACTAATTCAAATGCCTCCTTTTTGTTCAAGGGAGTATCAAGAATTTCTTTATAGAAAACGCAAAGAAAGCGGATGATGTAATCAATCAATGACTTTGATTCAAAAATTACGGAATCAAAGTCAGTAATAATTTTTATTATTGCCTCTAAAGAGAGGTCTGGATCTCTATAAGCGGTTTTGTCTTCTAAAGACGCAACTTTAGATTCTTTTTTTAGAAAATGAGCCTCTAAATCTTTCCAATCATCTTCCAGCCTTCTTACGACCAAAGGAATAATTTGAGATTTAGTAGCAATGGATAGAGATAATTCTCCTAATCCCGTTTCTGCCCATAATTCAACTTTCTCATTTAATTTCTTAGACGCGCTTTCTTTCAAACGGGTTTGAAGGCGTTTTAGGAAATAAGGATCAAAATTCCAGATTGATTCAAAAGTTGGAAAAGTAATTGGTATACGTTTCTTCAAGAATCAGCACCCAATCTGCCGCGAAATAATCAGCCGCTGAATCTCACTCGTGCCTTCGCCAATCTGCAGCAAGCGCTGATCACGATAAAACCGCTCCACATCATATTCCTTCATCAGCCCATACCCGCCGTGAATCTGCACCGCTTCGTCGCTCACCTCGCGCGCGATTTCCGAGGCGTAGAGCTTCGCGATCGCTGCTTCGCGGGTGAAGACCTGGCCATTATCCGCCAGCCAGCACGCCTTCTGCAGATAGGTGCGCGCCAGCTCGATCTTCATGTGCATGTCCGCGAGCTTGAAGCCGATCGCCTGGAACTGCGAAATCGCCTGCCCGAACTGGCGGCGTTCCTTCGCATAGGCCAGCGCCAGCTCATACGCGCCCTGCGCGCAGCCCACGCCCATCGCCGCAATGCCGATCTTCCCGCGGTCAAGCGTCGCCAGCATCTGCTTCGAGCCGTCGCCCTGCTTGCCGAGCAGCGCCTCGTCCTTCACGAAGCAATCCTGGAAATAAAGCTCGGACGTATCCGACGCGCGCCACATCAGCTTGCCGTGCATGGCCTTCGAGGTGAAGCCGGGGTTGCCGCGCTCCACGATGAAGCAGGAAAGCTCCGGCTTGCCGCCTTTGTCGCCCGTCACCGCCTGCACCGTCACGCCCGCATTCATGCTGGAAGCGCCGTTGGTGATAAAAATCTTGGAGCCGTTGATGACCCACCCGCCATCCACTTTCTTCGCGACCGTCTTGCTGCCGCGCGAATCCGACCCCGCACCCGGCTCGGTCAGCCCGAACGCCCAGAGTTTTTCGCCCGTGCAGAGCTGCGGCAGGGTGCGCTTGCGCTGCTCCTCGTTGCCGAAATAATAAAGCGGGCCGACGCCAAGCGAGTTATGCGCCGTGATCGTCGCCGCGTGCGAGCCGTCGATGCGCGCGATCTCCTCGCAGATGATCGCATAGGCGAGGTAATCCAGATCCTGCCCGCCATACGCCCCCGGCACGATGATGCCGAAAAACCCGACTTCGCCCATCTTGCGAGTCAGCTCTTCGGAGAACTGTTCCTTCTCGTCCAACTCCCGCGCGCGCGGCTTGATCTCTTTTTCCGCGAACTGGCGGGCGGCGTCGCGAATCTGCACATGGGTGTCGGGGAGGGAGAAGTTCATGCTAGGTGTTTTCCTTGTGGTCAGAGTTAGCATCGTTCTTCATGGTCCACATGCTCCAAAGAAGAAAAAGTGGATAACCAATATAAAGAATAATAATGCCTATTTCAGGAAGAATGGTCAGTTGATCTCGTATGAATAGCAAACGTCTTTTGTGATATTCGTATTGGCCTCTTTTTTTAAGAATCTGGATTGGGAGCGCATACAGCATGCAAATAAGGAAGGACAAACCAAAAAAAATGAATGCCTTTTCGTATAGACTCGCCATTATGCTGTTTTCTCTTCATTCAATCCAAGCTCCGCGATCATCTGTTCGCGAATCTTGAACTTCTGAATCTTCCCGCTCACCGTCTGCGGGAACGAATCCACGAACTTGACGTAGCGCGGCACTTTGTAATGCGCGAGCTGGCCTTTGCAATGGGCTTTCACATCGTCCTCGGTAATCGGCGCGCCGGCCTTGATGCACACCCAGGCGCAGAGTTCCTCGCCGTATTTCTTATCCGGCAGGCCCACTACTGCCGCCTGCTCGATATGCGGATGGGTGAAGAGATGCTCTTCGATCTCGCGCGGGTAAATATTCTCTCCCCCGCGAATCACCATATCCTTGAGCCTGCCGGTGATGGAGTAATACCCATTCCCACGATGCGTCGCGAGATCGCCCGTGCGCAGCCATCCTTGGCTGTCAATGGCGGAGGAGGTGGCTTCGGGATTCTTATAATACCCCAGCATCACGCCGTGGCTTTTCACCCACAACTCGCCGGGATGGCCGTCTTCCACCGCGCCGCCGGTTTCAGAATTCACCAGCCGCACCGCGACGCCGGGCAGCGGCCGCCCGACGGTTTCCACGCGCAGCTCGATGGGGTCTTCCACACGCGTCTGCGTGATTACTGGCGCGGCTTCTGTCAGCCCGTAAGCAATCGTGACCTCCTTCACGCCCATCACGTCGATCACCTTGCGCATCACCTCGATGGGGCAGGGGCTTCCCGCCATGATGCCGCTGCGCAGCGATTTCAAATTCCGCGTCGCAAAAGAGGGGTCTTCCAGCATGGCGATGAACATCGTCGGCACGCCGTAAACCGTTGTGGCGCGCTCCTTCTCAATCGCATCCAGCGTTGCCGTAGCTGAAAAATACTCCGCAGGAATGATCATCGCGGCCCCGCGCGTCACCGCGCCGAGTGTGCCCATGACCAGACCGAAGCAGTGGTAATACGGCACCGGAATGCACATGCGGTCCAGATGCGTAATGTTCTGGCAGCCCGTGACATAATAGGCGTTCATCAGGATATTGCGATGCGTGAGTGTCGCCGCCTTCGGAAACCCCGTGGTGCCGGAAGTGTATTGGATGTTGATGGCGTCCGAGGCGCTCAGGCCTTCCTGCGCACGGGCAAATTCGTCATCGCTCACGGCGCCGCCCGCCATGAGCACATCCTGCCATGAGAGCATGCCCGCTTTCGCATTTCCGCGCATGTTCACCACGGCCTTGAGGCAGGGAAACCCCTTCGAATCCAGCTTCCCCGGCACGCTTCCCGCCAACTCAGGGCAGACGCGGTTCAGGATGTCGTGGTAATTCGACGTCTTGAACTGCTCGATCAGAAACAGCGCGACGTTATCGCTCTGCTTCAGCACGTATTCCAGCTCGGCGCTCTGATAGGCGGGGTTGATGGTGACGAGCACCGCGCCGATGCGCGCCGTGGCAAGCTGCAGCATCGCCCATTCCGGCACATTGGTGCCCCACACCGCGACATGATGCCCACGCCTTATGCCGATGGCGAGCAACCCCTTGGCCGTTTCGTCCACGATGTCGTCAAACTGCTTCCAGCTGTAGCGAAGCGAGAGTTGCGGGAACACCAGCGCGTCGCTGCCGGCATGCTCTTTCGCCGTGCGCCGCAGCACCTCGCCGATAGTGAGGCCATCCACCCACGGCGTTTCGGTTTCCAGCGACATAGTTATTTCCCATATTTCACGGAGCAGCCATAAGGCTCGCTCGCAGGTGTGGCGACGGGCTTGCCCGCAAGCAGCGCTTCTACCGCGGAAGCGACGTAATTCTCCGCCTTGGCGATGTCGTCCTTATCGGAGGATTTGATGCTGTCGATCGCGCCCGCATAGGCCAGCGTGCCGTTCTTATCGATCACGAACATGTGTGGCGTGGCACTGGCGCGGTAAAGCTTGCCGATCTCACCCGAAGGGTCGCGGATCACGGCGGTGGGAGAGGCACTACGTTCCTTGGTCAGCGCGTTGGCTTTTGCGTCGTCGACATGGCCCTGCTTGCCTTCGGCGGAGGAAATGACCGTAATCCACGCCGCGCCTTTGCCGGTGTAGGTCTTCTGCAGTTCCTGCATTTTGCCGGATTCATAGAATTTCCGCACGAACGGGCATTCGTGATTGCTCCATTCGAGCACCACGATTTTGCCTTTGTAATCAGCAAGCGCCACCTTCTTGCCGTGAGTATCGATACCGTTGAATGCGGGCGCTGCTTCGCCCACCACGGGCGCGGCTTGAGAAAAAGCCGGGGAAAAACCTGCCACCATCATCAAAGCGAATCGCCTTAACCCTGCCATAAACACTCCTTGTCAGATGAAATCCAGCGTGCAGAGATGATCGTAAAACACGCGTTGGTTCTTGTCTTGCGGATAAATGCCGATCAGCATCGTATAGGCGGCGAGCAGCTGGTGATGCGTTTCACCCACGCGGGTGTCTTCCACATCAAGCTTTTTCCAGCCTTCGCTGCGCCAGGTGAGGAAGATCTGCTCGTGCTTCTCCACGACCTTCACGATCAGCGTCTGCACGGCGCGGAGGTTCTCCGGCGGTTGCAGCGAGCGCATCGCATGCAGAATCTGCGCATAGGCAGATTCCCAGTCCGTCACGTTGCGCCCCTGTTCCATCGCCTCCTGCAGTTTCACGCGCAACGTGGCCGCGCGTGCGACTTCCAGAAACAGCAGTGAAAGGAATCGCTTTTCTTCCGCTGTCTTGGCGGTGGCGGCGTCCATGTCGTAGGGGGTGTAAGTTTTCTGAAGCGTGGCGAAGGCTTGCGCGTAAGCTGCTTCGTTTGCGCGTGACAGAGCGGGAGTAAACACCATCACTATCGCCACAGCCCAGGCAATTCTCATCTATTTCCCTTTCAGCAGTGCGGGGATGGCTGGAAAAAGATCCCTATAAAGATCTTGTTTCGGATGATGGCCACTACTGTCTTTATGCAGCACGAAAGACGGATCGATCAGCTGAAACCCTGGAATAAGCTCCATGTTCTCCTTGGTGGCCAGCACTGCCCCGCCGGAGAACACGTAGTGGTTCGATTTTTCATTCAGCTTGAAGTGTTCCGTCCATTGTTTTACCTCTTCCGGTGACGGAGCCTTCATATCGGTATTGTAAAGAAGCAGATTCACCACTGCGATGCGCCCGTCGCTCAGCGACGCGCCTTTGGTGGTCTGGTAAAAATAAGCGTCGAAGGATTCCAGCCCTGGTTGCGGCTTTACACCGTGATAGCCACCTTTTTCCTTTGCGCCGGAAAAGGCGTTGCACGCAGGGCAAGACATGCCGATCAGCTTCAGAACAATCACCTTGCCTTTGAATTCGGATAGTTTTCTTCTGGCGCCTGCCGCGTCGATCATCTCGATGTCGGGATAAGCCTGGCCGATCTGAGGCGGCCATCCTTCCGGCATGGAGGCAGGCGAAGGATCGTTGCTGAAAATCGACCAGGCCGAAAGCGCCGCGCATGCCCCAAGCAGCCCGGCTGCGCGCAGCAGCCGGGCAACCAGAGGCGGTTTCACCGAGGTCTTAGAAGAAGCCGAGCGCATTCGGGCTGTAGCTCGAAAGCACGCATTTCGTATGCTGGTAATGCTCCAGCATCATCTTATGCGTTTCACGCCCGATGCCGGATTTCTTATATCCGCCGAACGCCGCATGCGCGGGGTACAGATGATAGGCATTGGTCCACACGCGCCCCGCTTGCAGCCCGCGCGCCACGCGGTAGGAGGTATTGTAATCGCGCGTCCACACCGCCGCCGAGAGGCCGTATTCGCTCGCATTGGCGATCTGCAGCGCTTCTTCCGGCGTCTTGAAGGTGGTGATGGCGGTGACGGGGCCGAAGATTTCCTCCTGGAAAATCCGCATGGCGTTTTTGCCCGCGAAGACGGTCGGCTGCACGTAATACCCGCCCTTAAGGTCGCCTTCGAGCACGCAGCGTTCGCCGCCGGTCAGCACTTTCGCGCCTTCCTTCTTGCCGATGTCGAGATAGCCGAGAATTTTGTTCATCTGTTCTTCGGACGCCTGCGCGCCAATCATCGTCGTCATCTCAAGCGGATTGCCGATGGTCATCTTCTTCACGCGCGCCACGGCTTTCTCGACGAATTTGTCATACACCGACTCCTGCACCAGTACGCGGCTGGGGCAGGTGCAGCACTCGCCCTGGTTCAGCGCGAACATGGCGAAGCCTTCCATCGCCTTGTCGAGCAACTCATCGTCGCGATCAAAAAGATCGGCGAAGAAGAGATTGGGGGATTTGCCGCCAAGCTCCAGCGTGACGGGAATCAGGTTCTCCGACGCATAATTCATGATGAGCTTGCCGGTGGAAGTCTCGCCGGTGAACGCGATTTTGTTGATGCGTGGATTCTGCGCGAGCGGCTTGCCCGCTTCAATCCCGAACCCGTTGACGACGTTCAGCACGCCTTCGGGCAGAATATCGGCGATCAGCTCCATCATCACCATGGCGGACACGGGCGTCTGCTCGGCGGGCTTGATCACCACGCAATTGCCGGCGGCCAGCGCGGGAGCAAGCTTCCACGCCATCATCAGCAGCGGGAAATTCCAGGGAATGATCTGCCCCACGACGCCGAGCGGCTCATGGAAATGATAGGCGGTGGTATTTTCATCGATCTGCGAAATGCCGCCTTCCTGCATGCGGATGGCTGCCGCGAAATAGCGGAAATGGTCGATGGCGAGCGGCACGTCGGCAAACGTCGCCTCGCGGATCGGCTTGCCCTTGTCGAACGATTCAACGAGCGCCAGCACCTCGAGGTTCTCCTGCATCCTGTCGGCGATTTTATTCAGCAGCGCCGCGCGTTCTGCGGCGGCGGTTTTGCCCCAGGCGTCCTTCGCCTTGTGCGCGGCATCAAGCGCCAGCTCGATATCCTCAGCCGTGGAGCGCGCCGCCTGGCAGTATACCTGGCCGGTGACGGGGGAGATATTATCGAAATACTGCCCTTTCACCGGAGCCACGAACTTGCCGCCGATGAAGTTGTCATATTTCTTCTTGATGCTGACTTTGCTGCCTAATTTGGCCGTAACTTCGCTGAATATCTTATTGCTCATCGGAACGCTCCCGGAAATGGCGGAAATAAAGGGATTCCAAGTATCCACCTCCAGCCTTCCCGAGTCAATGTGCGTTGCGGCAAAGACCGATTGACAGGCGTTCGTCGAGATGATTAACCGACAGTTAACAAAAATAATCTGAGGGAGGATCAGATATGACCACATTTCAAACGGGCGCCGAAGCGCGCGAAATAGCCAGGCAGCGCGCGCAGCAGCTTGCACAAGCCATGCTGCCAGCCATCGAAGCCATGATGACAGAAGGCAGGACAGCGGCGGAAATCATCGCCGAAGAGCGCGGCGTTTCCGCGCCTAACTACGCGCACGCCACACCGATCGTCGCCGCTTACGGCGACGGCGCCTATGTGGTGGACGTGGAGGGCAACCGTTACCTCGACTGCATTACCGGCTATTCCACGCGTCCATTCGGTTTCGTTGGCGGCGAGGACGGTGCGGCCATGGAGGTGGCGGCGGCCATCGCGGCGCAGATGATCACGCTTTCCATCACCTCGCGCGCGTATTTCACGGAAACGCTCCCTCCCTTCCTGGGCGCCATCTGCGACGTCACCGGCTTCGGCGCGGCGGGCCGCGTCCTGCCTTCCAGCGGCGGCGCGGAGGCAGTCGAAACCGCGATCCAGATGACCTTCGCCTGGGCAAAGCAGCATAAAGGCATCGAAGATCCTGTTATCATCGTGGCGGACGGCAATTTTCACGGCCGCACCAGCCGCATCAAGACGCTGGCCGGGCAGGAGGACTACGACGACTACAAACGCATCGGCTATGTGCACGATGACATGCGCGCCCATGTGCTGCACGTGCCTTATGGCGATGCCGAGGCGCTGCACGAGCTGCTCGAGCAGGAATATATCGGGGCGGATGGAAAGCCCCATAAGAACCGCGACCGCGTGGCGGGCTTCCTCGTGGAGCCGATCCAGGGTGAGCGCGGCATCTACGTGCCCGATCCCGGCTATCTCTACCAGCTCGCCGAACTGGCGGCGCAGGAAGACATCATGGTCATCTTCGACGAGATCCAGACCGGCCTTGGCCGCACCGGCAAGATGCTGGCCATCCACCACGAGCTTCCCTCGCGCGAGGAGCGGCCCGATCTGTGGAAGCATATCGCCGTGATTCTTGGCAAAGGGCTGGGCGGCGGCTTCGTGCCGTCCTCGGCGGTGATTGCTGACGAGGAAGTGATGCAGGTGATGGAATCCGGTTCGCACGGCTCTACCAACGGCGGCAATCCGCTGGCGGCTGCGGCGGGCGTCAAAACGCTCGAACTGCTGGCAGAGAACGGCTATGTCGAGAACGCCGCCCGCCTGGGGCATAAGTTGAAGCTGGGCCTGGAGCTGATGGGGGAACGCTATCCCGGCGTTTTCAAGGACGTGCGCGGCAAGGGGTTGCTGATTGGTGTGGAAATTGATCCCGCCTTCGCTGCCGCCGACGAACTTAACGACGCGCTGCTGAAAAACGGCCTGCTCAGCAAGGTGACGCACGGTAAGACGCTGCGTATTGCCCCGCCGCTGAATATCACCGAGAAGGAAGTCGGGGAGATTCTGGCCAGGTTCGAGTTGGCCGTCATGGATGTGGCGCGCGATAAGGGCGTGGAGTTCCCGCCGCAGATAGCGCGGCTCTGAACGGCTCTTGCCACACCCGGCCGGGCCGGGTAGCCTTACGCCGTGGAGAAGTGATGATGCGCCGCCTGACCGTAACCGCTGCCCTGTGCCTGCTGGCCGCGCCCGCGTTCGCCGGGCCGGTAACCGACCCTCACGGTTTCGCGCCGCCGGCGGAGGAGATGGCCGTCACCCCCTCCGCTTTGCCCGGCGCGACGCCTGCCTTCCGCCTGCCCTCTGACCGCTGGTATCTGGAACTCGGCCTTTTCGCCGATGCGAAAGCGGCGCGCGCCCGCTGGCAGGACGTGCGGGCAAAAGCCCCCTCGCTCCGCAAGGGTCTATGCTGCACTCTGTTCCGGCAGGGCGGCGGCGTCATCGCCTATATCGGCCCCTTCGCCAGTTTCTACGATGCCGACCAGACCTGCGCCCTGGTGAAAGGCACGCTGGCCTGCCGCCTGCTGAAAGGCGAGGCGCCGCCATCCGCATTCCGGCCATGATCCGCCGTCTTCTCGTCCTTGCGCTGTTTGCCGGATCCCTGGTGCTGGTTTTCGGAAGCGCCTATCTGCGTCACCTGGAGCTGGCCGCCGACCCTTACACCTTCACTGATGACGCCCGCGCCTGGATTCCGCCGCTCTATAAGGAGATCCCGCCCGATGACACCATCAAGCAATACTACTTGCGCACCCATCTGAGCGCGGGCTTCACGGCGCTTTATCAAACCCTGTCGCTGTTCGCCGATCCACAGGTTCTCAGTAAATATCTTCCCTATCCGCTTCTCGCGGCCATGCTGGTGCTGATGGCGATGGCGTCGTACCGCCTCGGCAGCGCGGCGACGGCTTGGGCAACGCTGGTCCTCGCGCTTTCCACCGCCTTGTTTCTAGAGCGCATGACCGGCGGCTTGGCGCGGGCTTTCGCTTTTCCCATCGTCGCCATGGCGCTGTGGGGGTTGGTCGCGGGCAGGGCGTGCTGGCTCGCTGCCGCCACGCTGCTGGGCGCTGCGTTCTATCCGCCCGCGGGGGTGCTCAGCGGCGCGTCGCTGGTGGCGGTGAGTTTTTTGCCCGAGCGTCATCGCGGCGACATGGCATCCTGGAGTCTGCGCAAACGTCTGCTGCTGGTGGGCGGCGCGGCGCTGCTTTCGGCATTGATGTTGTTACCGCAATTCCTGGCCGGAGGTGATTACGGGCCGCGGCTGACGGCCGCCGATGCCGCCGCCTATCCCGAAACCGGCGAGGGCGGGCGTTACGGCGTGGAAGACCGCGCCCCGTATCCTTCCGTGTTGAACGAGCTGGCCGCCGCCAGCTACCGTAGCCTCATGGGCGCGGGTGATGCATGGTTCGCGCCGCTGCACCTGCGCGAGGCGAGCGTGCCGCTCACCACCGATATCGTGATCCTGATTCTTTCGCTGTTTTATTTTGGCTTCACCGGCTGGCGCGGCGACCGCGCGGCCTTGTTGCGCGTGTTACTTCTGCCCGTGGCGGTCGTCACCTGCCATACGCTGTCGCTGCTGGCGGCGCCATATGCCTATCTTCCGCAGCGCTATGTGCTCTACAGCTTTCCCGTCATCTTGCTGACGCTGTTTCCCGTGGCGCTGCGCCAGATCATGCAGAAACGCACCCTGGCGGAAAAGCATGCCTGGTTTCCCGATGCAGGCATGCTGGCGGCGGTATTGGCGGTGCTGCTGCTCTTCGGTGGGCGAGGGCAGAGCGATGCGGGCTACACGGTCAAGATTCCCGCCGACGACCGCCCGTTATACGAAGCGCTCGCCACTCTGCCGCAGGAAGCGGTGATTGCCGGCTGGCCTATGGGCATGGCTGATAATATTCCTTATCTCAGCCGCCGCCGTGTGCTGATGAATTACGAAACCCACCAAGTCTTCCATCGTGAATACACGGATCTCATGCGCAAGCGTTTCTCCTGCCTGTCGCGCGGTTATTTCGCCACGGAGCGCGCTGTTCTGCTTGCTGTGCTTAGGGAGGAATGCGGCATCACGCATCTCGTCGTGGAGAAACCCCTGCTGGCGGGCGACGCGCCAACGTATTTCAAGCCCTTCACCGGCGAGGTAAAAACGCTTTGGGAAGAAAACAAGGAAAAGAGCTTCCTGCTTGCCGACGAACACGCCTTCCCGGTAATTTTCGAGAATGCGCGCTTCCGCGTGATCCAGCTTATTCCTTGATGCGCAGAAGGAAGCTGTCGATGCGCTCCTGCAGCAGGGAGGACTGCTCCTTCAGCTGCTGAATGAGCAGGATCATCTCGTCCGCCGCCTGGGCGTTGTGGCAGGCGGCGCGCGCCACCTCCTCGATCTGCGAGGAGACTTCCTGGGTGTTATTGGCGGTTTGCTCGATTTTCGAGGAGACGCTGTTGTTCATTTGATGCTGCGCCTGCATGGAACGGATCACGGTTTCCGACATCCGCACCATGCCCTGCATGGCGTCGCTCAGATGGGTGGAAGCGGATTCCACTTTTTCCAGCGTCTGCTGCATGCCCTGGATCCTGCTGCCGATGAGCGCCGTGGCCTTGGCGGTTTCACCGGCCAGCGCTTTTACCGCCCCTGCGACGACGGAGAAGCCCTTGCCCGCTTCGCCGGCGCGGGCGGCTTCGATGGTGGCGTTGAGCGCCAGCAGGTTGATTTGGTCGGTGATGTCGTCGATCATGGCGATGGAGGCGACGATGTCGTTCCCGTTCTCGGCCAGCCGCCCGATATGCTCGCGCGTGGCCGCGATTTCCGCCTCGGATTCGCCGATGGCGCGGAACGCTTTGTTCACCTGGAACATCAGGTCGTGGCTGGAGCCGGACATCTCATTCAGGGCGCGTGAGGCTTCTTCCACCATCCTTGCCGTTTCGATGGATGCGCCGGCGATGCCTTCCGCCTGGGCGTTGGTGCTTTCCGTGGCGCGGGTGACGATTTCGGAGACGGAGAACATGGCCTGCGTCGCCGCCACCACTTTTTCCGCCGCGCCCTTCACGTCGCGCTCAAAGGCGGAGGCGAGGGCGTGAAACGCTTCCTTGCGTTCGCGGTGCAGGCGTTCCTCGGCCTCCCGGTGCGTTTTTTCCAGCGCAGTTTTCTCTTTCACGTTCTTCTGGAACTGCTCCACCTTGCGCGCCGTGCTGCCGATTTCATTCAGCGCTTTGGAGAAGGGGATCTCGTCGGGTAACGTTCCGTTGGCCAATCCGCGCATTACCTCGTTGAGGATATTGAGCGGTTCGGTGACGATGCGGTTGATGAGTAGTGCCACCACGATATTGACGGCCAGCGCGACCAGCAGCTGCCAGACCAGATCGTTCCAATACGGCTCGCTGGCTTCCAGCCCCATGGATTCACGGACATGCAGATAGCTTTTCACCCCGAACCCGATGCCGACCAGCGACAGCAGAATTGCTGAAGCCTGGAGGCGGGTGGAAATGCTGTGATAGCGTCGTAGTAGTTTTTGCAGCATGATCGCGTGGCTGAGTAGCGTTCCATCTTGTAACGCGCGGGTGTTAATTATTTGACAACAGCGCCAGCGCTTTCCTATCCGCCCGCGAGAGGGGTAACGCGGCGAGATCAGCGGGCGAAAGCCAGCCGCGCTTGCGCGCGTCCATCGCCAGGTGCCTCACCTCGGCTTCCAGCCGGAAATGGCTGTATACTTGGCGGATGCGTCCCAGCAGGCGGGCGTTGCCGATGTTGTGTTTCTCCCCGTCCACCATGGCCTGGCTTGCTTCTGGTTCCAGTTCCGGAAAAGCGTACATGCCATGAAGCAGCGCGCCTTCCCTTGGGCTGGCGAAGATCCGGCCTTCACGGTCCGTCACCAGCAGCAGCAGGCGGCTTCGCACCGGCACGGCCTTCTTCGCCGGCTTCGCGTCATAGGAGGCGGGGTTCTGTTTTCCCCGGCATATGGAAGTGAGCGGACAGCCGCCGCAAGCGGCTTGCGCAGGCATGCAGATCGTGGCGCCGATGTCCATCATCGCCTGGTTATGAATGAAAGGGTCGGCGTTTCCGAGCAGCTCCGCCGCTTTTTCCCAGAGTAGTTTCTCCGATGCTTCCTTCAGCGCAAAGACGCGCCGCAGCACGCGGCGGACATTTGCCTCCATCACCGGCACTGGCGTGCGGTAGGCGAAGGCGGCGACGGCATGGGCCGTGTTTCTTCCCACCCCAGGCAGTGCCATAAGGCCGTCCACGGTTTCCGGCATCGCGCCGCCGCAGGCCCGCGCTGCCGCGTGCAGATGCTTCGCCCGCCGGTAATATCCCAGCCCTTCCCAGGCTTTCAACACGTCTTCGAGTGGTGCTTCCGCAAGCGTTTTCACATCGGGGAACCGCGCCAGGAACGGCGCATAATACCGGTCGCGCACCGTGGCCACCTGCGTCTGTTGCAGCATGATCTCGCTGACATAGATGGCGTATGGGTCGCGGGTAAGGCGCCAGGGAAGGTCATGCCTGCCGTGCGTTTCATACCAGGCGGCAATGGCGCGCCGTGCTTGTTCCATCACTTCTTTGGCCGTGCGCCCGGTTCCGGCGGTTCCGGCATGGCGACGAAGTCCTTGGGCAGGTTCGCCTCAATCGACCTTACCACGCGCGGCGACGTGGCGGAGGTGAAGGAAAAGAACCAGTCCGCCAGCCGTCCATCCGGCGCGATAAGGTATTTGTGGAAGTTCCATACCGGCCGCGCCTTCGTGCCGAGCTGGGCCACGGCCCAGCGATAGAAGGGATGCGCCTCATCGCCGATCACATGCACCTTCGACGTCATGGGGAAGGTGACGTTGTACTGCTCGGTGGCGAATTTCTTGATATCGGCTTCGGCGCCCGGCTCCTGATTGTCAAAATCATTAGCCGGTACGGCAATCACCACCAGTCCTTTGTTCCGGTAGGTTTCCCAGAGTGTCTGCATTTCGGCGTATTGCGGCACGAACCCGCATTTTGAGGCCACGTTTACGATCAGCACGGCACGCCCTCTATACTGCGAAAGCGGCAACGGTTCGCCGTCGATGCCGATGAAGGTGAAATCGAACGCATTCTGCGTGCTCTGTTTCGGGGCGTCGGCTGCCAGAACCGGCGTGGTGAACAGCGCGAGCAGATAGGAAAGCAGCGACGCCCAGAGCCTCATCTACACTCCTCCATTATTGCGCAGCCAGCCCTTGCGCTTGAAGAACCATACCAGCCCCAGCGCCACGGCGCTCATCAGCGCAAGCACGGCCGGGTAGCCGTAATCCCAGTTCAGCTCCGGCATGTTATAGGGGTGGTTTGTATTAAAATTCATGCCGTAGATGCTGGCGATGAAATTGAGCGGAATAAAAATAGCCGAAACGAGCGTCAGCAGCTTCACCACTTCGTTCATGCGGTTGTTCTGGAAGGCAAGGTAAGCCTGCACCAGGCTTGCCGCGAGTTGCCATTGCGATTCGAGCACTTCGAGCAGTTGCAGCGTATGATCCTGGCAATCGCGCAGAAAGACGCCGGTTTCGTCACTGATCACGTCCTCGGTTTCGCGCCTGAGCGAGGTGATGGTGTCGCGCATCGGCCAGATCACCGAGCGCAAGCCGAAGATCTCGCTCTTCAAATGATGCAGCCGCGGGATGGTATCGGCTTTCGGCGAATGCAGGATCTCCTGCTCGATCACCTCCAGGTCGTGGCTGTAGCTGTCGGCGGTGACAAGATAGCCGTCGATCACCCCGTCGAGGATGGCGTAGGCGAGGTAGTCCGGCCCCCTCGAGCGGAACTTGCCGTGCGCCACGTTGATGCGGTTGATAAGCGTGTCGCCCAGCGGGGTCGGGCGTTCGGAGAAGGTAAGAAGAAATTTCTTGCGGATGAATAGGTTCACCTGCTCGAAGCAGAGATTAGGCGATCGCGCCGCTTTCTTGGCGACGACGAAAGCGTAGTCTTCGTAATGATCCACCTTGTTGCGCTGATGGGTGTGGAACACGTCTTCCATGGCGAGCGGGTGCAGGCGGAAGCGCTCGCCAAGCTGCGAGATAATGCGCACGTCCTTATACCCGCAGACCCGGATCCACACGGTTTTCCACTGGTCGCCGTAGGCATCGATCTCCGCCAGGTCGGTGATCACGCGTTCTTCGAACCATTCGTTGTTGTAGGCAACCACGGTGATGGTGGTGGGCAGCGCATCCTTCTGCGCTTCCATTTCGCCGGGCGCCGCGCCCGGGGTGATGTGGGCGAAGTTGGGAAAAAGCGAAGCTAAGCGGCGGGACTTCATCCCGCCGCTATAGCATAGCTCTTATCTCTTGTCACGAATGGGGCTTAAGCGTTGGCTCAGTCGTACATGCCGCTGATCAGCGGTGGCGCGGCATACGTGCCGGCAGCAGTGTTGACGCCGGTGGCCGAGGTGTAGTCGCCGGCCTTGAGTCCGCCGCTGGTGGAGGTGCACGCTGAAAGGGCGAGGCCGCACACAAGAGCGAGGGTGATGATTTTCAGATTCGGGAACATGTGGGTTCCTCCTTGGTGGTCAGTTCTAATGTGACAACCATATGACATGTTTTTGCGGCATGAAAGCATCTATATTCGGACTCTGATATGCATTATTTGCATATTAAACACATCGCCTTGCCACGCGGTTCTAATAAATTCAAGATTTATCAAATGATTGCTGGCGATGGCGGCCCTGGGCACCTGAAAATCCCAAGCCAAAACAGGAAAAGGCCATCTCAGCCGAAGCTGGGATGGCCCCCCAAAAACAAACAACATAATCCTTTTAGGGCATTTTTCCTGGGCACGCAAGATGTTTTTTCATGCCTGCTCCATCTTTATTGGCAGGGGGTGGGAAGGCAATAGGCTGAAAATATTACTTTCTTACCCTTTCCCAGGGAAACACCACCACTACTTTCGTACCTTTTCCCGGCGCGCTGGTGATCTGCAAGTCGCCGCCGTGCAGCTCAATCAGCTCTTTTGAAAGCGGCAGGCCGAGCCCGGTTCCCGGGTGCTTGCGCTCTAGTGCGGATTCGAGCTGCCCAAACTTGGAAAGCGCTTTGGGGATATCCTCCATCGCCATCCCGATGCCGCTGTCTTTGACCGCAATGGCATAGCCGACCGGCTGGCCGTCCATGCGCTCGGTATAGGCGGAAACGGTGATTTTACCCTTGGCCGGGGTGAACTTGACAGCGTTGGAGAGCAGGTTGAGCAGGATTTGCTTCACGCGCAGCTCGTCCACGAACAGGCGCGGCGAGTCTGCTTCTATCTTGGTGTCGAGGGCGATCTGCTGCTGCATGGCCTTTTCGGCGACGAGCCGCACCGACTTGGCGATGAGCGCCGCGACCTCGCATTCGGTTTCGCGCAACGTCACCATGCCCGCCTCGACCTTCGATAGATCGAGGATGTCGTTGATAATATCGAGCAGGTGATGTCCCGAAGCATGAATATCCGTAATGTATTCGCGGTATTTCTCATTTCCGATTGGCCCGAACATCTCGCTCTTGAGCGTTTCCGAAAACGCGATGACGGCGTTCAGCGGCGTGCGCAGCTCGTGGCTCATGCACGCGAGGAATTCGGACTGGGTGTGGGTGGCCAGCTCGGCTTGTTCCTTGGCTTTCTCGAGTTCCTTCTTCTGCCGCAGCAACTCGCGTTCGATATGCCGGTGCTCCTCGATGTATTTAGTGATGCGCCCTAGCTGCTGGCCGAGGGTTTCGATTTCCCGTGTGCCGCCCTTGGGCACGACAAGGTTCGCCGTATCGCCGCGTGAGATGCGGTCGGCGAGGGTGCAAAGCTCAAGCACGGGCGCGATGATGCGCGCGCGCAGCAGCAGCAGCACGATCACGATGAACCCGCCGATCGAGCCGATTTCCAGCACCCTTGGCAGCAGCGCTTCGCGCAGCTCGCCGGTGGCCATGCCGCGGTCATAGGTGATGTAGACCATGAACGGGTATTTCTTGAGCCTCTTGAAATAGCTGTACGTCGTTCCGCTCTGGAACGGCGAGTATCGGTCGAGCATCATCGACTTCACGCCCGAGCCGTGGATGCGGCCTAGGCGCTCTTTGGGGATAGTATCGGCGAACCCTTTTTCGGATTCCACGACCATGCGGAGATCATTGTCGAGCAAGGCATAGCGGAACCCTTCACCGCTGGCGGCTTCCTCGATCTCATGCGCGAGATTGGCGATGCTGAACCCCATGGTGACCATGCCAAGATACGTGCCGCTCGCATCGGCGACGCCCATGGCGAAAGGCAGCACCCATTGCTTGCTGGTGCGGCCTTCGAGCGGCTCTGCGATCACAAGCTGGCCGGGATTGTTGACGACCTTGGCGATATAGCTTCGGTCCGACATGTCGATCGGCTCAGGAAAAATACCGTGATTAGTGCTGATGACCATCTGGTGCTTCGTGTTCACCCAGTCGAACATGCTCCACGACGACATCTGCTGCAGCTTGG
>JAFLCR010000089.1 GCA_017302755.1 Alphaproteobacteria bacterium | reverse complement strand
ATTTATAGGTGACCAATTGCCCCGCCCCTACCGGGCCGCGCGCGTGGAGGCGGCCGGTGGCGATGCCGATTTCCGCGCCCATGCCGAATTCGCCGCCGTCGGCGAACTGGGTCGAGGCATTGTGGAGCACGATGGCGCTGTCCACTTGGCGAAGGAATGTTTCGGCAGCGGATTTGTCCTCGGTAACGATGGCATCCGTGTGGTGTGAGCCATAGCGGTTGATGTGCTCCACCGCCTCTTTCGCGCCATCCACGATTTTCACGGAGATGATCTTATCAAGATACTCGGTCGACCAGTCCTCTTCCGTGGCCGGAACGATGCGGGCGTCGAGTTTGCGGGATTCAGCGTCGCCGCGGATTTCGCAGCCACCTGCGACAAGCGCATCGGCGATCTTCGGAAGCAGCGCGGAGGCCACGAGGCGGTCGATGAGCAGCGATTCGGCGGCGCCGCACACGCCCGTGCGGCGGAGCTTCGCATTGGTGACGATGGCAACGGCCATCTCCGGCTTGGCCTTGGCGTGGATGTAGACGTGGCAGTTGCCGTCCAGGTGCAGCAACGTCGGCACGCGACTTTCAGTCATCACGCGCTCAGTGAGGGATTTGCCGCCGCGGGGGATGATGACGTCGATCTCGCCGGTAAGCGTGAGCAGCTCGCCGACGGCGGCGCGATCGGTGGTGCTGATGCTTTGCACGGCGTCTTCCGGCAGGCCCGCCTCTTTCAGGCCCGCGCGCATGGCTTTCAGGATTTCCTGCGACGATTCAAAGCTCTCCGAGCCGCCGCGCAGGATCGCCGCGTTGCCAGATTTGATGCATAGCGCCGCCGCGTCCGCCGTCACGTTCGGGCGGGATTCGTAGATGATGCCGATGACGCCCAGCGGAATGGTGACGCGCTCGATATGCAGACCGTTCGGGCGATCCCACGCCGCTTCGACCTTGCCGAGCGGGTCGGGAAGCGTCGCCACTTCTTCGCAGCCTTTGGCCATGGCTTCGACGCGTTTGTCGTCGAGCATCAGGCGGTCGAGCAATGCGGCAGAGAGATTTTTTGCCTTGCCGCCCGCCATGTCGCGCGCATTGGCTTCGAGAACGGCATTCTTGTTTGCTCGCAGATACTTGGCGGCGGCTTTTAAAGCAGCGTCGCGCGCTTCATTCGGGCTTTCGGCAAGCGTGCGGTAAGCTGCGCGGGCAGCGCGGGCCTGGTCGAGAAGCGTGTCACGCAGGGTCATGGCGAATTTTAAAGCGGGTTGGGTCATGGCGCTCATTATACTGTCATTCCCGCGAAGGCGGGAATCTTAAAGTGATTCCAGCATATCGCCTGGGCAGCTTAAGATTCCAGCCTTCGCGGGAATGACAGGTATCCTATTATAATAAAACAAGATCATCCCGATGAATCAATTCGTCGCGGCCCTTGAAGCCGAGGATCGCCTCGATCTCGCTGCTTTTGCGGCCGGCAATGGCCTTGGCGCCCACGGTACCGTAGGCGGAAAGGCCGCGCGCGATCTCGCGGCCCGCTTCGTTGAGGACGCGGATGGCGTCACCGCGTTCGAAGCTGCCTTCGATCTTTCGAACCCCGGCGGGGAGCAGGCTTTTGCCGGATTTGAGCGCCGAGGCAGCCCCCTCGTCCACCGTCACCGCGCCGGAGGGTTTTAGCGTCCCGGCGATCCATTCCTTGCGGGCGTTCTGCGGCGTCTTGGCCGCGATGAACCAGGTGGCTTTTCCACCTTCCGCCAAACGCTCGAGCGGATGGTCGCCATGGCCGGAGACGATGGCCATGTGGCAGCCCGAGGCCAGCGCGATGCGCGCGGCAGCCACTTTGGTTGCCATGCCGCCGGAACCTGCGAGCGTGGCGGAACCGCCGGCCATGGCTTCGATTTCGGGGGTGATGCCATGAATCTCGGGCAGGAATTCGGCACTGGAATCGTGCCGGGGATCGGCGGTGTACATGCCGTCCACGTCCGAAAGCAGCACCAGGCAGTCGGCGCCAGCCATCTGCGCGACACGGGCGCCCAGGCGGTCATTGTCGCCAATGCGCAGCTCCTGGGTGGAGATGGCGTCGTTTTCGTTAATCACCGGCACGGCACCGAATTTGAGCACATTATCAAGCGTGTTGCGGGCGTTCAGATAGCGGCGGCGGTTTTCGGTATCGTCGGCAGTAAGCAGAATCTGCGCAGTGGCCGTGCCGTGCGCGGCGAAGGCGCGCTGCCATGCGTACATCATCGTCACCTGGCCACAGGCAAAGGCGGCCTGTTTCTCTTCGAGTTTAAGCTTGCGGTCCTTAAGGCCGGGGTGCTGCGCCTCCAGCACCAGGCGGCCGCAGGCCACCGCGCCGGAGCTGACGACAATCACCTCCTTGTCCGATGCACGCAGGGCGACGATATCTTCGACCAGGGCGGCCAGCCAGGATTCGCGAATACCCACGGCGTCGGTCAGGATCGCTGAGCCGATTTTCACGACCAGGCGCTTGGCGGAATCAAGTTTATTCATCACGTGCAACGACCCAGAAAGGGAAAGCGTTTAGCTAGAGGCCTGCTGAAGGGAAATCACATTCTCAGGCTTAGGCGATGCTGCCTCACCCGTTTCTCCTTCCAGGGAGGCGACGTATTCCCGCGATTTCTGGGCGTCGAATTCTTTTTCCCACTTGGCCACCACCACAGTTGCCACCGCATTGCCGATGACGTTCGTCACCGCTCTCGCCGAGGACATGAAGCGGTCGATGCCGAGGATCAACGCGAGGCCTTCGAGCGGCAGGAAGCCGGTCGCCTGGATGGTCGCCGCCAGCACGATGAAGCCGCTGCCCGCCACCGCCGCCGCCCCCTTGGACGTCACCATCAGGATGCCGATCAGCGACAGCTCCTGCCACAGCGTCATCTCAACCTGGAAGGCCTGGGCAATGAAAATGGCGCACATGGAAAGGTAGATCGTGCTGCCATCGAGGTTGAAGGAATAGCCGGAGGGCACGACCAGGCCCACCACGGCGCGCGAGCAACCAAAAGCCTCGAGTTTCTCGAGCAGTTTCGGCAGCACCGGCTCCGACGAGCCGGTGCCGAGCACGATGAACAGCTCGTCCTTAAACACCTTGATCAACTGCCAGAGGCTGAATTTCGCCATGTAGGCCACCGCGCCGAGCACGCCGAACACGAAGATGGCCAGCGTCAGGATTGCCACGCCCATGAGCTTTAGAAGCGGCAGGAGGGATTCGATGCCGAACGTGCCTACCGTGTAAGCCATCGCCCCGAACGCGCCGAGAGGCGCTACCTTCATCACAAAGCCGATAATGCCGAAGAAGACATTGGCGATGCGCTCGCAGAAATCCTCCACCATCTTGCCCTTCTCGCCCAGATGCGAGAGCGCGAAGCCGAACAGGATCGCCACGAACAGCACCTGGAGCATATCGCCGTTGGCGAACGCGCCCACCATGTTGTCGGGGATGATGTGCATGAGGAAATCCAGCGTGCTCTGATGCTGGGCGGCGGTGACGTATTTACTGACGTCGCCGTGCTCCATCTTGGACACGTCCAGCCCGTCGCCAGGGCGGAAGATATGCATCGTCGCCACGCCTAGGATCAGCGCGAGGGTGGTAATAACCTCGAAGTAAAGAATCGCCTTGCCGCCGACACGGCCAACTTTCTTGATATCGCCCATTGCCGAGATGCCGATCACCACGGTCAGGAACACGATCGGGCCGATCACCATCTTGATCAGCTTGATGAACAGGTCGCCAAACGGCTTCATTTCCACGCCCCAGGAAGGCGCGAGATGGCCGAACACCACGCCAAGCACGATGGCGGCGAGCACTTGCACGGTGAGGTTCTTGTAAAGAGGCGTCTTGCGGGTCTGCTGCATGGGAACCTGCGATGTGGCTGAATTGATGGTTCTTTTATGGGGCGTCTTTATAAACGCATTCGCGCCGCGCGCGAAGCAAAAAAGACTTTTCAGTTGATATGTAAGCAAAAATCTGGCTCGGCGACGGCAAATAGAGATGAAAGCTGTTTTGGGTTGACGAGCGATTCCGCATGAATCTACCCTCCCTCCTCCTGACAAACATGCCTGAATTAATCGAAAAGGTGATGGCCATGCTTAAAAAAATTCTAGGTGCGCTCGCGGTCGCTCTTGCGCTGTTCTCGGTGATGGCCGCCATGCAACCCGACGCGTTCAAGGTCACGCGTTCCACCGACGTGGATGCCGCTACGGCGGAAGTCTTCGTGCAAGTGAACAATTTGAGCGCCTGGAAGGCCTGGTCGCCTTGGGCGAAGCTCGACCCCGACGCCCAGATGAGCTTTGAGGGGCCGAAGGAAGGCGTGGGCGCACTCATGCGCTGGTCGGGCAACATGGAGGTGGGCGAAGGCAGCATGGCCATCACCGAAAGCGTGCCGTTCGAGCGCATTGCATTCAAGCTCGACTTCACCAAACCCATGAAAGGCGAAAGCACCGCCAGCTTCACCTTCGTATCCATTCCCGAAACGGGCGGCGCCAGGGTGACGTGGACCATGGAGGGGAAGAATGGCTTTCTGGCGAAGGCCATGGGGCTGATTTTCAATTGCGAGAAAATGGTCGGCGAGCAGTTCGAGAAAGGGCTTGCCAATCTCAAGCAGGTTGCCGAAGCCTCTAAACGCACCGGCACGCCTGCGCAGTAAAAAGGGGAAACGACATGAGCTATGTGGACGGGTTTGTGCTCGCGGTGCCGACCGGCAATCTCGACGCCTATAAAGCCATGGCCGAAAAAGCGGCGAAGATCTGGAAGGAGCACGGTGCGCTTGAATACAAGGAATGCTTCGCAGACGACATGGAAGACAAGGGTTTCTGCCTCACCTTCCCCGCAGCTTTTCAGGCAAAGCCCGATGAAACGGTGGTCTTCGCTTATATCGTCTATCGCTCGCGCGAACACCGCGACGAGGTGAATGCCAAGGTGATGGCCGATCCACGGCTGAGTGAAGACTGCAACTCCGACTCCATGCCGTTCGACGCCAAGCGCATGGCTTATGGCGGGTTCAAAACCGTGGTTTCTTTTTAAGCTTTAACCTGTTTTTTGGCGCGCGTCAGTCCCAGCGCGTCGGTGAGATGGAACAGGAACGGGTTGGCAACGATGGAAAGCATCGCCCCCGCCAGGATCAGGTTGTAAAGCTCCTGCGACAGCAAGCCGTTCACCAGCGCCAGACCGCCAAGAATGAACGAGAACTCTCCGATCTGCGCCAGACCCACGGCGACGGTGAAGCTCACCTCGCGCGACTGCTTGAACCAGGCCGTGATCGCCAGTGCTGCCAGGCTTTTGGCCAGCACGATGATCATAAACACCGCCACCACGGCGACAGGCTGCATCCACATGGCGCTCGGATCGAACAGCATGCCGACGGAAACGAAGAACAGCACCGAGAACGCATCACGCATCGGCAACGTGCTTTCGGCGGATTTGCGACCGATCTCGCTTTCGTTGAGCATCATTCCCGCCAGGAATGCGCCAAGCGCGAAAGAGGCGTGGAACACCACATAGGCGATCGACGCGAAGCCAAGCGCAATCGCCAGCGTGCCAAGCGTCAGCAATTCCGAGGAGCGCAGGCGGGCGATCGCCACCAGCAGCCAGGGTAGGAAGCGCCTTCCCGCAATGAACATAAAAGCAAAGAAGCCGCCAATCTTGAACGTAACCTCCAGCGCCGAAGCCGCCAGCGCTTTCCAATCAAGCGCCTCTCCGCTCTGAATCATCGTGGCAAGCACCGGCAGCATGACGAGGGCGAACACCATTGCGATGTCTTCGACAATCAGCCAGCCGATGGCAATTTTTCCCCCAGCGCTTTCCAGCATCTTGCGTTGTTCCAATGAGCGCAGTAGCACGATGGTGCTCGCCACTGACAGCGAAAACCCGAAGATCAGCCCCTGCGCCAGGCCGTAGCCGAACATCTTGGCCACCGCCGCGCCGATCACCGTTGCCGACAGCATCTGCACGATGGCGCCCGGCAGCGCGATCCTGCGGACATATAGCAGGTCGCGCACCGAGAAATGAAGCCCCACACCGAACATCAGCAGGATGACGCCGATCTCCGCCAGCTGCTTGGCCAGCGAGAGATCGGCGACGAAGCCTGGAGTATGCGGGCCAATCGCGACGCCCGCGAGCAGATAGCCGAAAATGGGGGGTAGCCTCAGCCGGACCGCGATCATGCCGAAGGCGAACGCGGTCACGATGCTGCCGATGATCGTGTAGATAAGTGTATGGTCCATGAAACCAACCATACGTGTTCAGGAAAGCCACGCAAAGAAAAACCCGCCGGATTCTTCCGGCGGGCTTTCTCATGCGTTAGGCGCTAAGCGCTTTTACGCATGGACTCCACGGACTGTTCATCCATGCGGATGCTGTCCAGGAATTCGGAAATGACGGTCGCAAGCTCCGGTTCGGCGTTCTTGCGGGCGTCTTCGAAGGCTTCGATAAGCATCTTCTCGCCACGCTCCACTTCGGCCAGTGCCGCTTTGCGGTTATTGCCGAATGCGGCACGGAACTTCATAAAAATCTGGTGCAGATAACCTGCTGCCGTGCCGTCGCTGGTAAGAGCGTCGTTATCG
Source organism: Alphaproteobacteria bacterium (assembly GCA_017302755.1). Lineage (GTDB taxonomy): Bacteria > Pseudomonadota > Alphaproteobacteria > Rickettsiales > JAFLCR01 > JAFLCR01. The sequence continues at coordinate 2,189 of JAFLCR010000089.1, read as the reverse complement.
GCATCGAGCGCACGCAGGCGCATCCGCAGATGGTCGAGGATGGGCTCGCGGTGACGCAGGCGATCCTCGAAAAGGCCGCTGAGGCCAGGATCGTCCTTACGGACGAGATCCGCGGCTTCGCGATAGCCGTTCACGGAATCTTGCGTGTAACTGATCAGGCGTTCAAGTATGTCAATTTTATTCTGCATGGGTGGCTCCATTTCTGATTGTTATTAACCTATAGCGCGACGCACATTTCTTTTAGATCCTGGCTTGGGCGCATTCTGATCAAAAGCGCATAAGGAACGCTTAGTAGCTCTTGTGCTTTTCGGCAGAGCGTTCGAGTTTCTCGCCGCCTTTTTGAATATCCTGGCCTGCGCCTTCCATGGTATTGCAGGCGCAAAGCAGCGGCAGAAGGGTAAGGGTCGTTATCAATACGCGTTTCATGGCTTGTCTCCTCTGATAGTTTGCATGGCGCCGTGCAGGCTCTCTCATTGCCGCTTATGATGCGATCGGGATGGATGGTTGATTTTATCAAGCGTGCATAAGCTGCTGTTGCGCAAGGGCACTTTCAGGGTCGAGTAGCACACGTCTCTTCGGAAGAGAGGATGCCTGGGCGCGCTGCAGATACGCCACCATTTTCTCACGCAGCTCGCAGCGCAGGTTCCAGGAATCGGAAGAATTGGCGGCGCTGGCGATGATGCGCAGCTCCACCACCTCCTCCTTGCTCGCGGTTACCTGGAGGTTGAAGGTTTTGCCGTCCCAATATGGCGAGTGGCTGACAATGTGCTCCGCCTCCCTTCTCGCCTTGGCGACGTCCACCGTATAATCCGCGTAAAGATAGGCGGCGCCGATGATATCGGGGTCGTGATACGTCCAGTTCTCAAATGCGTTTTCCATGAAAAAGCGCAAGGGAACGATCAACCGCCGCTTATCCCATGTCTTGATCGCGACGTAGCTGGAAGTAATTTCCTCCACCGTGCCGAACTGATTCTGCACCACCACCTCGTCGCCGAGCAGGATCTGCTGAGTGAGCGCGAGCTGCACGCCGGCGATGATGTTGGAAAACGATTCCTTCGCCGCAATGCCGAGCACGATGCCCGCCACCCCCGCCGAGGCGAACAGGCTCATGCCGAATTCGCGCAGCGTGGGAATCACCAGCGCCATGCCGATTACCGTGAGCAGGATGAGCACCGAGACCACCACGCGCATCAGCACGTGGATCTGCGTGGTGAAGCGCCGGCCACTCAGATTATCGCGGGCCTGTTTCGCTTCGCCGTAAGCCTCCAGCCACTTTTCGACGCCATGCGCCGCATTTACCACCAGCCAGCCAAGGCAGGCCACGCTTACGGGCTTGAGCACCGCTTGAACGCGCTCCACCCAGAGATCCGGCACCTGCGTGAGCGGCAGGGCCGCATAGAATGCCAGGAAGATGAAGAGCCAGCCCATTGGAGCGGCGATGCGCTCCGTGACGCGGAGCAGCAGCACGCCATGGAACAGGCGCTGTGAGCGCAGCAGCTTCAGCAGCAGCCATTGCGCAAGCTTGGCCGCGAGAACCGCCGTTGTCAGGATCAGCGCATTCCGGCCAAGCACGATCCATGTATCCAGACTGAGAAGATCCTCCATTGCACCGCCGCTCAACCGCCGCCAATTTCTTCGTCATGAAGAGGATATTGGTGCCATTTCTTCTGCGCTTTCCGAAGCTCCTCATTAGCGTCTTCGGGAAGCAGGATCACTTGCGTTTCAGAGATTTTGGCCTTGCGTGAAACAGGTTTCATTTCGTCTTCCATAACGCCTCCAAGAATCGAAGGAGGGTAAAGCTGAAGCAATAAAGATGCTGTTGGCGGCGTGCGAAAACTTATAAGCGCCCTACACATCCCCTTCCGAAGGAATGGGCAGCACCTTGCCGCAATGCTTGCAGTGGACGGCATCGTTCTCATGCAGAAAGAGGCCGCAATCGGTGCAGGTGAAGCGCACTTTCGAGGGACGGAACATCGTCTGAATCAGGCGCAGGAAGAGCGAGACGCCGAAGATCATGATAACGATCGAAAGAAAGCGGCCCGAATCGCCCTGAAGCGTAATGTCGCCAAAGCCCGTGGTCGTCAGTGTGGTGATGGTGAAATACATCGCATCGAGAAAATTTCCCACATTCGGGTTGCTGGCGACCTGGGTTACAAACACCAGCTCGGTCATCACGAAGATGAAGATGA
>JAFLCR010000088.1 GCA_017302755.1 Alphaproteobacteria bacterium | reverse complement strand
CTTGAAATGCTCGACATACAAGCGCAGGTCTTCTCCGAAGCGTGCCCTCGCCTCGGCGCACAGCTCCGTGAACACGGCGCAGGCCAGCGGCGTAAAGACGTCATAGCTCACCGCGTTCACCGCCTTGCCGAGATTATGATTACGCACGCGTCCCACAAACAGATTGAGCGCACCGTTTTCCGGCGTGTCCACAAATGCCGAGGCTTTTTCAAGCGAAAGCGGCGATTCGCCGATGCCCACATACACACCCTTCATGCTAGCCTCCGCACACGGGAGGCAGCAGGGCCAGCGAGACATCGCGCGTCACCACATCGTCCTCCGCCAGAACCTGTTTCTCATCAGCCAGCGCCGACTCAGCAACCAGGCTGTGCCGGTCGAACCCTGAATGGCGGGACAGCAGCGCCTCACCAATCCTTTTTTTTACCTCAGACACCGTGATGCCCGGAGGTACATTCAGGTTCAGCGGCGCCCCTGCCGAATAGGCGCGGAAGGCACCGAACAGATCGATTGTCAGATTCACGCCGCCTGACATAAGCTGTTCTCCCCTTTCTCTGTTTCCATGGCGCCGTAAGGATATACGGGTACGCATTCGCCCGCCCTCCAGAGCGTTTTTCCCTCCTCCAGCACCACCCAAGCGTTGTTCTCCGTCATGGATTTGATTTTGAAGGACTCCTGGCCCGTGGCGACGCTTACCCGCAGGCGGCCTTCGCCATCCACCGCCAGATTGGCTTTCAGGAATTGGCGGAAATCCCCTTTCTTCGTGAAGTCGTTAGCCAACTGCGCCATGAGCGGCGCAGCCATGCCCGCACCCTGAAGCATCCGCACGAGCGGCATCACGAAAAAGGTGAAGCCGATGGCCGTCGAGATGGGGTTGCCCGGAAGTCCGAAATAGAAACTCCCGTTCGGCAGTGTCGCAAACAGAACCGGCTTGCCGGGGCGTATGTTCACCCGGTGGAAATGAATCGCTCCACCTAGCTTCTTCAGGGAATCGGGAATAAAATCCCGGCTGCCTTTCGATACCGCGCCGGTGCTGACGATGACCGCCGCTTCCTTGATCGCCCCTAGCATGGCTTCGTAAGCGGCGGGATCATCCCGGACGATGCCCTCATAAACGGCTTCCAGCCCCAGTGCGCGGGCGCTGGCCAAAAGGTAGGGGGCATTGGAATTATAAATCATGCCCTCCGGCAGCGGAGCAACCGGATTGTCGGTGATTTCATTGCCGGTGCTGATGAAATGAATCCTTGGCACGCGCCGGACGCTCGCCTTGGCGATGCCCAGGGCGGAAAGCAGCATCACGGCTTCGGGCGTCACCTTATCGCCCCGACGCAGAACGGTTTCTCCGGCGCATACGTCTTCTCCCGGGAACCTTATGTGATCCTTTGGGCTGGCCGGTCGGGTAAAAGTTACGCGTTCGCCTTCCACACACACCATTTCAACCGGCACCACGGCATCAAACGCCCCGGGCACCGGCGCGCCGGTCATGATCTGCACGGCCTCGCCGGAAAGGGATAGCGCATCGCCCGCCGCCACCGTGCCGGAAACGGATAACGTCACCGGGATTGCTGCGCTGGCCGTTGCAAGCGCGGATGCGCGCACGGCATAGCCGTCCATCGCACTGTTACGGAAGCTTGGCACGTTCATGGGGCTGCTTATATCCTCCGCAGCGACGCCGCCGAGCGCCTGGGAAAGGGGCACAGACTCCGCACGCGCAGGGCCTGCATGGCGCTGGAGGATAGCGAGCGCTTCAGCGTAGGAAATCATGCTTTTTCTCCACGGATAATGCGTATTAAATGCGGAACGAGCTTCGGCAACAGCGCCGACAGCCCTTCCCTCACCGCGCCCGGGTTGCCCGGCAGGGTCACCACCAGCGTGCGCCCGATCACTCCGCCCACAGCACGGCTGCTCCACGAAAGCGGGGTATATTGCGCCCCATCCAGCCGCAGGAGCTCGCCGACACCGGGAATGGGCTTGTCGAAAAGCGGCGTCAGCGCTTCTGGCGTCACGTCGCGGCCGGATACGCCGGTGCCGCCCGTGGTGACGAGCACATCGGGGGCGTGCGCGCCGATCATCTCCTTTACCGCCGCTGCAATGCCTTCCCGCTCGTCGGGAATGATTCGGTAATCGCAGATCAGGCAACCGAAAGCCTCCAGCGTTTCCTTCAGCAACCTGCCGGAATCGTCAGCATATTCGCCGCTCGCCGCACGGTCGCTGAGCGTCAGCACAGCCGCCTTGCGGCCTTGAAGCCCGGGCGCGACGGGCGGAGCGAACAGCTCGCCGATCCAGGCAGGCACGCCTTCGGGGTTCAACCATAGCCCTGATTTCCCGCCTTTCTTGGCGAGCAGGCGGACATGGCCGATGCGGAGATTCGCCTCCACCATCTTCGTCAAATCCCAAATCGTCAGCAGCGCCGCGTTGACACCGGCGAGAGCTTCCATCTCAATGCCGGTTTTGGCATGCACTGACGCCAGACAATAGACCCTCACGCTATGCGTTTCAGGCAGAAGCTCCATCGTAACGCGCACCATGTCCAATCCCATCGGGTGGCAGAGGGGGATCATCTCACAAGCTTTCTTCGCACCCTGAATGCCCGCGATCTCCGCCAGCGTCAGCACGTCGCCCTTCGGCAGCTTGCGGTCGCGGATCAGCGCGAAGGCTTCCGGGCCGACGGCGATCTCCCCCGACGCCGCCGCCAGGCGGTAGGTTACCGGCTTGGCGCCGACGTCGATCATTTGAAAAGCTGTTTGCATTTATCCTCCAAGCGAAGCCAGATGCGGGGTGGAGCCGGTCACCCCCTGATGCAGGTAATGCGTTTCGTGCTTGAAATGCAGCGCTTCCGCAATCGCCTGCCTCAACTCGTCACGTTGATCGTCAGATTGCAGGAATGGCCGCAGTTCGTAGCCGCCCGCCCCGAACAGGCAGAGCATGAGCCTGCCGCGCGCCGTCACCCGAAGGCGGTTACAGGTTTTACAAAAATCCTTGGAATACGGGGCGATCATGCCGATCTTTCCCGGGTAATCCGGATGGTGGAATTCCTGCGCGGGCCCGGCGTCCGGCGCGCGCGGCGCGGGGGCGAACCCCCGCTCCAGCAATTGCGCTTTCAGCACTTCCGCGCTGATGAAGTGTTTGGCGAAGAACTCGCGGTTGCTTCCGGTCTGCATCAACTCGATGAAGCGAACAGAGAGAGCCTCGGCACGCATCCATTCCAGGAAATCCGGCAAGGTGCGGTCCGTCACGTCCTTGAGCAGCACGCTGTTGATTTTAATATTCCTGAACCCCGCTGCCCTCGCGGCGTCGATGCCTTCCAGCACCAGGCTGAGCTTGTCGTGGCCGGTGACGGCATGAAACGTTACCGGATCCAGGCTGTCCACACTGACGTTCAGCGCATTGATGCCCGCCTCGAAATAGCGCCTTGCATTTTGCTTGAGATTATAGCCATTCGTGGTGAGCGCGAGGGTCTGGACTCCGGGCAGAGCGGCGATGGAGGCGGCAATCTCCGGCAGGTCGCGCCGCGTCGCTGGCTCGCCTCCCGTGAGGCGAATCTTCCGCGTGCCCAGCGAGGCGAACCCCGCCGCGAGGCGTCGTATCTCGTCCAGGGATAAAAAGCTTTCCTCCTGCGTCTTGCGGTAGCCGTCCGGCAGGCAGTAGGTGCAGCGGAAATTACAGGCGTCCGTCACGGACAGCCGCAGGTAAGGGAATGTTCTCCCAAAACGGTCTTCCAGCATCCCTCTTCATCCTTTCCAATCGGGAGGCAGGGGCGTTTCCGCCGCTACCCTGGCAGCTCAAGCTGCGGCCCTGACTCCTTATGGCGGAACATCCGTCACTTAGGCTTTCAAGGCTCGGATAAAAAAAGGATAGGCCAGCCAGCAAAGGGGAGACTTGATATGGATCAACTCGACCGAAGATTCATGCGTTGGAGCAATCGGGATTCGGGCAGTCCTCCGTCCCGGCGCGGCTGCATTTCGCGGCAAGATCCATGTCGCAGAAATCGCATAAAGCAAAGACATCCGGTAGGCTGACCGTATTGCGCTCAATATCAATGCCTTGTTCCTTCAGCGCCTGCAAGGTGCGGGAGAAAGTTTCCGGCTTCATGCCCAAATACCCCGCGATCAACGCCTTGTCATAGGGAAGTTTGAGGTTCTGCGTGCGTTCGCCGTTTTCAAGAAAGAGCTTGAGCAGAAACCACCCGACGCGCTGCGTCACCGTCTTCAACGTCAATTGCTCGAACTGGCTTATGAGCGCCTGGGAACGCCCTGCCACCGTGGCCAGCATATTGATAGCGAATTCCTTATTGTTCTGGAGCTTCTCGCGCACGATTGATGCGGGTATCGAGAGCAATTTGACGTCTTCCACCGCCTGCGCGCTGACTGGAAAGGGCGCATTGCTGAAAATAACGGTTTCCAGCAAGGATTCACCGGCGGGCATCACCTGCAAGATAGATTCCTGGCCTTCCACATTGCCCTTGAACAGTTTTACCCACCCTTCGAGGATGATATAAAAACGTGCGGCTTGTTCACCCTGCATGAAGATCATGGCACCCTTGCCGTGGGTCACGACGCGGGCATATTTCATAAGGCTTTTAAGCAATTCCGCATCCAGCCCCGCGAACAGCGGCAACGCCTGAATCATCTCCCTGTAGCCGCGAACGCCGCTTTCAACATCGGTGGCTTCGAGAACAGGCGGGGTCGCCTCGCTTTTCATCATCGCCAGGTTGGCCGCGAAACTGCGCCCTACTTCGTGCAGCAGATCCATTTTTATCGTGAACAGGCGGAACCATTCTGCGGCGGTAATGGTTTCGGCGAGCTTGGCGCCGCTTTTGTTCATAACGGCGCGGTTCAAGTCCTCGATGCGACGGAAAACATCATGTTCCCGCCGCAGCGTTTCAATGGCGCGGCGCCCTTCCTCGTCCACCAGAGCTAAAAACATCCGCTCGTAGGCCTGCTGCTCGGAGACGATATATTCCAGCCTTCCCCTGAAATCAGAGGAATCCCGGTAATCAAAGCTAACAAGTTGCGTGCCCAGCGCCCGCTCCAGCCCCACCCTTTCCTTCCACTGAAGGAAATGCACGAACGCGGAAACCTTCGCCGGATAATTCGCCGGATCGAGCACCGCCAGCTCCTGTACGATCTCGATCGCGGGATTCACGATGTCTCTCGTATAAAAGGCAAGCGCCTCGGCGGGGTTCAGCATTCGCGCAATCGCATATTTCCTTTTGGATGGGAGATACCGTACCGTGTTCAAGAACGGTTCAATGCGCGGGCTGTTTTTCTTCGGAAGCCCATCCAACAATTCCGCCTGCCTATCCACCACGGCGAACTGCGCTTCCATGTCGTCTGAGGAGGCGTCGCCCGCGCTGCGCAGAAAAAGAGCGACCAGGCCGCGCTCCTTCTGCACTTCATGGATAAAATCATTGATATTCTCAAACGCTTTGGCTGCCATGCCTACCTTCCGAAAGCGTTTAAAAAATATACGGAACAGGCGAATTAGCAAGTGCCGCTTTCATTCCGCCCGGCATTGCATCATGATAGGAAAGTCATACAATCACGCTTCGGCGGGCCGCACCAACCGATAGTATCCCGTTATTTCTTCATGGGACAGTGCGCGGTTGTATACGCTGACTTCATCCAGCCTGCCTTCAAAACCGGGCGCGTCGTGGCTTGGGCTGCCAATGCAAAGAATGCCAGGCATTGCCTGGGTGGGGGGTGCATCAGCTTCCAGCTCCAGCTTTCCGTCCAGGAAGACCCTCACGAAATCCCGTCCACGCACCAGTCCCGCGAAGCGCCATATTCTGGAACCTAACGGCGTTCTCCCCTGCAGATAGGAGGCATGAGCCACGTTGGCGGCGAACACGAGCCGATCTTTACGCACTCCGAGATAATCGCCGCCCGAAGCCTTTTCAAGAGATAGACAATATCTGGCGACGGAATCGGCCCCGATCAGGCCGTTCCATAGCCATAACAGCACGGTGTACGGCACGGATAATTCCCCCAGCTCCGCCCGAACCCTTCCCCCCGCGAAATGAGGCGCACGGTTGATGCGGTTTTCGGAAAAAGCCGACGGCGTTTCCGGCGGTTCGGCAATCGCCCCTCCGCCCGCCTGCGCTCCGGGAAGGTAGAACGCCATATTGCCTTCATAGGCCGCATGCCTCTTATTGTTGCTGGCGTCGAACGCCGTCGGCGGTCCGAATTCATTGAGCCGCCAATAGGCAAGCGGCTTGCCGCCGATTACGGCCCTGGCATAGGGTCCGTGCGTCTCGCGGGGTCTGCGCCTGGGCTTTCCAGAGGCCTGCTCCAGCAGCGCAAGCGCGCCTCGAAGGATCTTTCGCTCGGCGGCAACCTCAAGTCCCGCGCTGCGCGCCGGCCAGGTGATGTAACCGCCCAGACGGTGCTGCTCCGCCGGCGGAATATACCCTTCCGAACCATTGGCCAGGCCGATGATGAAGCTGTCCGGAAGCGGGCTTGCTGCCTTCAGCTTAAGGCCGGTGATGGCGAGCGCCTCGACCGGCAGGGCGCAGATGCCAAGATCGCCCAGGCAGAGCGCCTGGATTTTCAATTCGCGTTTCGGCTCTTCCTTGAGAAAGAATTGTTCGCGTGCATACACTTCTGCCTTATCGGCGGGCGGCTTGCCTGCCATGGTGGCGACGGTCTTCTTGGCCCAGGCCAGCCGGGCGCGATCCGGCGTGCGGCGGCGCAGGGTCAGCCGGGCCTCGTTCATGCCGATGCGAACCCAATCCCGGAAAGCGATGGCGCGGTAGGCTTCGGCGGCAACGCCAAACATTTCCTCCGTATATTGGTCGATCGTGTATCCATCCCGCCTGGACTGGCTGTAATCCATCCAGTGCTGATCGCCGCTTGCCCCTTGAGACATCATGCCGACGCATGGATGTTGGGGCGATGCGCCGATACGCGGCCCGATTCCGTCGGCGAATCTTCCGTAATAATCGGCAGAAACCGGCAATGATCCGAAATAATGCATGGCGTAATTGGCGAGGACGGCAATGGGATGCCCGGCCCTGGACCGTAGCGCGAGCAACCACAATTCTGGATCGGTCGGACCGGCGGGGCCGGCGAAATCGGGATTCATATGTCCGGGGTGCATCATGGCGCGCGCGCTTTTCACCCCGAAAGGATCTTCGATCATTCTATCTGGATGCGTAATCCAGCGGCGGCAGTTCGTTTGCCGCCAGTTCCTGGCCGCCGCCCAGCCGATCTGCGCCGGCTCAAGCCGACGGCTGGCATGAATGATGGATTCGGCGATGCGACCGGGAAGCCATCCGGCGTAAACTTCGTCCCGCCGCGTTCCCAGCGCGCCGCCGGCCGCGGGGGCGGCGTGGGTATGCGTGGCGGCGATCAGCATGTCTTCCTCCGCGATTCCCGCAGCGGCGGAAGCCAACTTCTTGGCTTCGTCCGTAAGCTCCCTGGGCAGCATCCCAGAATCCACGATCGTGATGGCGACGCGCCTTTCCCCGTCGTCAAGCACAAGGCTGCGCGCATGCAGACGATCCTGCGCGTTCATGGCGGTTTTTTCCATGAAGCTGCCGCAGATAATGACGGGAAACGCCCGCGGCGTAATATCCAGCGCGCACGCACCCGCGCGCAGCACGCGCCCGCCTTCGGCGTTCACGCGCCTTCTCCGCGCACCCATGCCGCACCTGGATCATCGATGTTCACGGCCATATAGAGCAGGTCTTTCAGCCGCCCGTGCTTGAGCGCGTGCTTGCGAAGCTTCCCCTCAACGGTAAAGCCACATTTCTCGTAAGAGCGGATGGCAGCGGGGTTGTCGTCAAATACGGTCAGCCATATGCGTTGCAGGCCGAGGTCTTTGAACGAATGCAGCAGCATCAGACGCATGGCCTGCTCGCCATATCCCCTGCCTCGATGCGCTTCCTCACCGATGAAAATGCCGGTTTCAGCATTGTGCGACACCCAGTCAATATGCCGCAAATGAATGTTGCCGATATGCGCGTCGTTTTCCCTGAGGCAGATCGCAAGCTGCATCTCGGATTGCGAATATGCCATTTTCTTGCGCAGCCACTCTTCCTCGGAAAGACGGCTGACGAAACGGAACGGCGTCACCAACCGGTCATACAGCGCGGGATCGTTGTGCCACTTCCAGGTACGATCACTATCCGCGAGGCTGAGAGGGCGAAGATAGACGTTTTTCATGGGCACCCTTTGCGAAACCGGTTTCATGATGGAGCGGGCATGGCGTCCGCGCGTAGCAGATCGATTGTGCGGCGCATCTCCTCCGGCCCGCAGCGCTGGTCGCAGATCAGCATCATGATATGGCTCTGCAAGCGGTAGCTTTCTACATATTCGCGCGGAAGAATGCCCGGAAAGGGCCAGTGAACGGGGGGATAGATACGCTGCGCATACAGCCTCCTCAGCATTTCGTCGCGATTGGCGAGCCGCACCGGAAAGCCCAGCGGCACCACACCCTCCGGCAGGCGGGGATAGAAGGCAAGGTGGCTCAGCGCCTCGTCCAGGATGGCATAATTTTCCCTACGCCTGCGCGCAATATCGGCGTAGTCGAATGCCGAGACGAGTAACTTACGTGACATATCGCTCATGGCGTACCGACCCATGGGCATATCGTCCTCAAGATCCTGGTATTGCCCGAACCAGCGGTTCTCTCCTCCGTAAATGTCGAATTCGCGGCGCAGCACCGCGGCGCTGAGCGTCTTCATCCACCAATGCTCCGGCGGCGGCTCCAGCCTAACGGCGCTGAGATTCACTTCCTCCCG
>JAFLCR010000087.1 GCA_017302755.1 Alphaproteobacteria bacterium | reverse complement strand
GTACCTAACGCCACGCCGATCACGCCCAGCGGCAACTCGTTGATCCGATCAGCATAATTGAGGTACGACACCGCATTCTCAATGTGAGTGGCGATGATCATATCCACCACCAGATTGATCTGCGCCACGCTCGCACCCAACATCACCGGCAGCATGTTCTTGAGCAGTTTCTTGACTCCGGGAGTCAGGCGCGGCACGCGCAACCGAAGGAAAAACCCTGCCTTGTGCGCGTAATAGATCAGCCACAGCAACTGGGCCATTCCCGCCAGGAAAACGCCGTAGGCCAGCCCATGCGCGGGTGTTTCGCTATAATCCGCCAGCACGGTGATGCCGAAGATCATGCACAGATTCATGAGTATCGGCGCTGACGCGTAGGCGGTGAAACGGTCCAGGCTGTTGAGCACGCCGCCATACAGCCCCACCAGGGAGATGAAAAGAAGATAGGGGAAGGTGATACGCGCCAGTTCAACCGCCAGATTGAACTGCTCTGCGTTGCTGCCGAAGCCCGGCGCGATGGCATGCAAGACGTAAGGCATGAACACGATCATGAGCGAGGTCAGCGCGAACAGCGTCGCGGAAAGCACGGCCTGGGCATCTTCGGCAAAACGCTTGGCTTCTGCGTTGCCTTCGGCAACCAGCGCCCCGGAAAACAAAGGCACAAACGAGGCGCTGAACGCGCCCTCCGCAAAAATGCGGCGCATGAAGTTGGGCAGCTTGAACGCCACGAAAAATGCATCCGACACCGGGCCTGCCCCGAGAATCTGCGCCACCAAGATTTCCCGCACAAATCCCACGATGCGTGAAATCAGCGTATACCCGCCGATGGAGGCAACGGATTTGCCAAGAGACATTACCTGGGGCTCCGCTCCTGGCAGTCATCGCCGGGCACGGCCTCCATGTCGCGCTTGCTGCCGCGCATTATCGACACCCTTTGATCGCCACCGCTGGCAATACAGTCCGCCTTCGGCGTGGATTGCGCCACAGCGCCGCCGCTCCACACCGCCGCCAACAGAAACAGAACTCTGAAACCGCGCCGCATCCGCAATCTTCCTCTTTGTGTTGCCTACCGCATATCTTATTTTTTGTCCGAAGGCGAGTCAAACCGCTGGTTTTATAGATGTTTTGCACGCCGCTGGACTTTTTTCGGCCATGGGAGTAAAGAATCGCTGTTTTTTACGGTCAGAATGACTATTTAATGCCAACTATGGCACGTGGTTCTGCCCGGCTTTCCTAATCAGGAATCTTTCATGTCCAGCCACCCCAAGACCTTCCTTCAGGAAGCACTGGAAAAAACCCGTAAGGCATTTCTTTACGCAGCGATCTTCAGTTTCTTTATCAACCTGATGATGATTTCGCTGCCGCTCTATTCGATGCAGGTGTTTGACCGCGTCATCTCCAGCGCCAGCGTGGAAACACTGCTCATACTATCTCTGGCCACCGGCTTCACTTTCTTTATCATGGGCCTCCTTTCCGGCGTCCGTTCCTTCGTGATGTCTCGCATCGGCGAATGGCTGGACATTACGGTTGCGCCGCGTCTGCTGGAAGCTTCCGTCACGCGGGCCGCAGCGCAAAATCTTACCAGTGGCGGCGGACAGAACCTGCGCGACCTCGCGAATGTTAAGAACTTCGTGACCGGCGCGGGCATCATGACCCTCTTCGACGCCCCCTGGGCCGTGATCTTCCTGGCCATCATCTACATGATCCACCCGCTGATCGGCTTTGCCGCGCTGGTAGGCGGCATTGGGCTGTTCGTGCTGGCAACGATGACCGAGATCTCCACCCGCAAGCCCCTCAACGAGGCCAGCAAGCATACGATCAAGGCATCCAACACCGCCGAAGCGGCGACGCGCAACGCCGAAGTCATCGAGGCGATGGGCATGATGCGCCACGTGATCGCCCATTGGCAGACCAACAACCATGAATCCGTAGCCGAATCGTCGATCGCCTCCAATCGCTCCAACATCATCATGGCGGTTTCTAAGATCATCCGCATGTTCCTGCAGATCATGGTCATCGGATTGGGCGCTTATTACGCGCTTCAGCACGAAATCACCACTGGCGGCATGCTGGCGTGCTCCATTCTGACAGGGCGCGCGCTGGCACCGTTCGAAGCTGCCATTGGCATTTGGAAAAGCTTTATCTCTGCGCGCGATTCCTACCGGCGGCTAAATCTGAATCTGGTGAACAGTGAAGACGTTCGTGGCCGCATGCCGCTTCCGCCTCCCCAAGGCGAGCTGAAACTTGAAGGCGTTATTTTCCGCCCCGCGCGCGTGGACAAGCCGATTATCAAAGGCGTCACCTTTACCCTGCTGCCGGGTGAAAGCCTCGGCCTGATCGGCCCCAGCGCCGCCGGAAAGTCCACCTTGATCAAGTTGATTGTTGGCATCTGGCCCGCCACCATCGGAAGCATCCGCCTGGACGCCGCCGAGGTGTACAAGTGGAACCGGGAGGATTTCGGCCGCTATGTAGGCTACATGCCTCAGGACGTAGAGCTTTTCGCCGGCACCGTGGCGGATAATATTGCACGGCTTCAGCCCAACCCACCGCCAGAAGCGGTCATCGAGGCCGCCAGATGGGCGGGCGTGCATGAAATGATTCTACGTCTGCCCAAAGGCTATGAAACCGAAATTGGTGACAGCGGCATGCTGCTCTCGCCTGGCCAGCGCCAGCGCATCGGCCTCGCCCGCGCGCTTTATGGCAATCCGCGCATGCTAGTGCTCGATGAACCGAACTCAAACCTGGATTCCGAAGGCGAAGCCGGGCTCCAAGTGGCGATCCGCACCGCCAAGGAGCGCAATATCACAACCCTTATCGTTGCGCACCGTCCTTCCATTATTTCCGGCGTGGATAAAATTGCCATGATGCGCGACGGAGCACTTGAGGCGTTCGGCCCGCGCGAACAAGTATTGGCGAAATACACGAAACCCGCTCCCACAGGCGGTGTCGCCCGCCCAGCCGTTCAGGGAGGCGTTGCCTGATCATGAAAAAGCTGTTGCCTAAACTCTCTTCCAAACTCCCCGCGATCAGCGATGCGGACAAACAAGCCTTGACGGATAAGGCACAAACTTTTGCCGACCGCTACACATCAAGGCTCGATTCGGCCACTTCTTATCTCGACCGCATTTCCGCCTTCATTTCACCAGTCACGCAGACCGACGTTCCACCAACACAGCCGGAACGCTACGCCGCGGGTCCCATTACTTTCGGCATGTGGACCATTGTCGTCGTTTTCGGCTTTCTGGGCGTCTGGTCGGCGCTGGCGCCGCTGGACAGCGCCGCGGTCGCGCGCGCCACGGTGGTGGTCGACTCGAACAAGAAAACCATTCAGCATCTGGAAGGCGGCATCATTGACGAAATTCTGGTGAAGGAAGGCGACATCGTCAAAAAGAATGATCCGCTGATCCGCCTGAATCAGACCGCGGCGAAAGCCCGCGTCGGCATTCTTAGAAGCCAGTATTTCATCGCCAAAGCAGCGGAAGCAAGGCTTCTGGCGGAGCGAGACGGTAAGCAAGAACTGGTATTCCCAGAAGATCTGACCAAACTGCAGAGCGATGCTGAATATGGAAAGGAAGCCACCGAAGCCATCGACACACAGCGCCGCATGTTTATCTCACGGCGCGACACGTTGACGAGCCAGGTTGATATCCTCAACCAACGTATCAAGCAGTCACAGGAAGAAATTGAGGGCCTGCAGGCGCAGGAAAAATCATCCCGGCAACAGATGGCGCTGTTGGACGAGGAAATCGCCACCGTGCAAAAACTCCTAGCCGCCGGTAATGCCATGAAGCCCCGCCTCCTGGCACTGCAACGAAATCGCAGCGATCTTGAAGGCAGACGCGGTGAGTACGTTGCCATGATTGCCCGGGCCAAACAGACGATCGGCCAGTCGGAAATCGAGAAGATCGGCAAGAAGAATGACTTTACCAACAACATCAACAATGAGTTGCGCGATGTTCAGGCCCAGCTGGCCGACCTGCAGGAAAAACTGCGCGCCTCCGATGATATTCTGGAACGCATCGTTATCATCGCGCCGCAGGACGGCAAGGTGAACGATCTTCAGTACCATACCGTCGGCGGCGTGATTCCGCCGGGCGGAAAGGTCATGGATATCGTGCCGCTGCAGGACAAGATGGTGTTTGACGCCCAAGTCTCGCCGCAGGACATTCACGTCGTCCATGAGGGTCTTCCGGCGCGCATCAGGCTGACTGCTTATAAGTCACGCCGCGTTCCGATCATCGAAGGCAAGGTCACCAATGTCTCTGCGGATAAATTCACGGACCAGCGCACGGGCGTGACGTATTACAACGCCCGCGTGGAGCTCGATCCTAATCAACTTGAGCATCTGGCGGAGCGCGTCCAGCTCTATCCCGGCATGCCCGCGGAAGCCCTGATCGTGACCGGCAGACGGACCGTGCTGTCCTATCTGATCAGCCCGCTCACCGACTCCATGCGCCGGGCATTCCGGGAAGAATAGAGTTGTTCTTTAGGCCGCCAGCGCGTCTGTGACGTCGATCGGCGCCTGGGGAAGACAAATATTGATCGCTTCCGCAATCTTATAAATGCGACCGAACACCTCCACACGAGCCCCGGAACCGGCTTTCACCGCCAGAAGGCGGAATCGATCGAATCGCGCGTCGCCGAATTGCGCCGTCAGCTGGGCAACAATCTGCCGCCCGGCTTCAAGATCCGTAACATCCAAAGAAAGAAGCAACGACGTGTCGCCTGCTTCAGCCGTCCATCCGGATTGGCTGGTAAGTGCGCAAAACCGCCCGAGAATCTGGTTGACCACTCCCTTGCGTGCGCTTGTATTGATTTCCGTCAACGCCATATTGCCCCCCTATGGTATGAATTGGAAACCCAACTAGTATAGCAAATATTAATCAAAAGTAAAGATTTCTTTCGATGATCACACTGGAAAAAAAGAAAACCACTGCCGAAGCATGGTTCCGCTCGCTTCGCGACCGCATCTGCACCCTGCTTGAAGAAGCGGAATCCACCCAACCCGATGGCACCAGCTTCGTTCGCACCCCATGGACACGCCCCGAAGGTGGGGGCGGAGAGATGTCGGTCATCCGGGGCGCCGTTTTCGAAAAGGGCGGCGTGAATATCTCCACCGTTCACGGCGAATTCAGCCCGGAATTCCGGAAGGAAATCCCCGGTGCCACCGACGATCCGCGTTTCTGGGCAAGCGGCATTTCGCTGGTAATTCACCCTAAATCCCCCAAAGTGCCCGCCGTGCATATGAACACACGCATGATTGTCGTAGGCGAGGGAAAGAGGATATGGTTCGGCGGGGGCGCAGACTTGACTCCCGTTTTTCCGCTGGAAGGGGACACGCACGATTTTCATGCCGCTTTTCAAGCAGTCTGCGACAAGTTTGATCCTGAATACTACCCAAAATACAAAAAATGGTGCGATGAATATTTCTTCTTGAAGCACCGAAATGAGCCACGCGGCATCGGTGGTATTTTCTACGATTACCTTGATACCCGGAATTGGGAACAGGACTTCCGCTTTACTCAGGAAGTGGGCACCTGCTTTGCCTCCATTTATCCGGAACTCGTCCGCCGCCATTTGGAGGAAAGCTGGACCGAGGAAGACCGCGCCGCCCAACTTCGCAAACGCGGCCGTTATGTGGAGTTCAACCTGCTCTATGATCGCGGCACGCGCTTCGGCCTGATGACCGGGGGCAACGTCGAGGCAATTCTGATGTCCCTGCCGCCGGAGGTGCGCTGGTAACGCCGCTTTGACTCTCCTTACCGTAAGAGGTAAGAGGAAAGACTGCACAGTTGCAGTCATCCAGCCTATTGCGGAGCAGGAAACAAGGCGATCATGACCACGTATATCCTTCGGCGCCTTCTGCTGATGATTCCGACGCTGTTCGGCATCATGGTGCTGAATTTCATTATCATCCAGGCGGCCCCAGGCGGGCCGGTGGAGCAGGCGATCGCCAGGTTCAAAGGCACCGGAGTGGACGCCACCGCTCGTTTCAGCGGAGGCGGCAGCGTCAATCTGAACAATCCCAGCCTGGCATCAAGCGGCTCCGGTTCCAGCACCTATCGCGGCGCGCAAGGCATAGACCCCGAACTGATCGCGCGCCTGGAAAAAGAATACGGTTTCGACAAACCTATGTGGGAACGCTTCTGGCAAATGATGGGCCGCTATGCGCGGTTTGATTTTGGCCAAAGCTTTTATCGGGACCGCTCCGTCATTGACCTCGTCATGGAAAAACTTCCCGTTTCCATTTCACTCGGCATCTGGACAACGCTGCTCACCTATTTCATCGCGATTCCTCTTGGCATTCGCAAAGCGGTGCATGACGGCTCGCATTTCGATGTATGGTCAAGCACGGCGATCATCATTGGCTACGCGATTCCAAGCTTTCTCTTTGCCATTCTTTTGATCGTGCTTTTCGCGGGCGGCGGTTACGTGCAGTGGTTCCCTTTGCGCGGTCTTGTCTCAGAAAACTGGGATGTTCTACCCTGGCCGCAGAAAATCATCGACTATCTATGGCATATGGTATTGCCGGTCACCGCCATGCTAGTGGGCAGTTTCGCCAGTCTCACCATGCTCACCAAGAATTCGTTTCTTGAGGAGATACGAAAAACCTACGTGCTCACCGCCCGCGCCAAGGGTATCTCCGAACACCGGGTGCTTTACGGGCACGTCTTTCGTAATGCCATGCTGATAGTGATCGCCGGATTTCCAAGCGCTCTGGTGCGCATGCTATTCACGGGCGCTCTGCTCATCGAAGTGATTTTCTCTCTGGACGGCCTGGGACTGCTGGGATTTGAGTCGGCCATGAACCGCGACTATCCGGTCATGTTCGGCACGCTCTATGTCTTTACCCTGCTGGGGCTGGTATTGGGACTTTTAGGCGATCTGATGTATGTGGCCATCGACCCCAGAATTGATTTTGAGGGAAGGGCCGCTTGATGCTTTCCCCTCTCGCAAAGCGCCGCCTTCAAAGATTCCGGGCCAATAAGCGCGGCTGGTGGAGTTTGTGGATCTTTCTTCTGCTTTTCGGCTTAAGCCTCGGCGCGGAGCTTCTTGCCAATGACCGGCCACTGGTAGTTTCCTACAAAGGATCGCTTTATTTTCCTGCTTTCAAGCAATATCCCGAAACCACGTTCGGTGGCGATTTTGAAACCGCCACCAATTATCGCGACACCGTCATCCGCTCGCAGATTGAAAAAGACGGGTGGATTCTCTGGCCGCTGATTCCCTTCGGCTATCAGACAATCAATTACGATCTCGGCGGCCCCGCGCCCGCCGCCCCGTCCGGCGTCAACTGGCTCGGCACGGATGATCAAGGCCGCGATGTGCTGGCGCGCCTGATTTACGGCTTTCGCATCTCGGTACTGTTCGGTCTTGTGCTTACGGCCGGCAGCGCGGTCGTCGGCGTGCTGGCGGGGGCCGTGCAAGGATATCTCGGCGGGAAAACCGATCTGCTGATGCAGCGCTTCATGGAAATCTGGGGCGGCATGCCGGTGCTGTATCTGCTCATCATTCTCTCCAGCGTGGTGGAACCGAATTTCTGGTGGCTGCTAGGGCTGATGCTGCTTTTCTCCTGGATGAGCCTGGTGGATGTCGTGCGCGCGGAATTTCTCAAAACGCGCAATTACGATTACGTCAAGGCGGCGCGCGCCCTTGGCGTGCCGGAAATCACCATCATGCTGCGCCACGTGCTGCCCAACGCGCTGGTCGCCACGCTCACCTATCTGCCTTTCGTGCTGAACGGCTCGATCACCACCCTCACCTCGCTTGACTTCCTGGGCTTCGGCCTTCCACCGGGGTCGCCTTCGCTCGGCGAGCTCCTGGCACAGGGTAAAGCAAATCCCCATGCTCCCTGGCTCGGCATCACGGGCTTCATGGTGCTGGCGGTCATGCTGTCGCTGCTGGTGTTCATCGGCGAAGCGTTGCGCGACGCGCTTGATCCAAGAAAGGGGTGATTATGAAACCCCTGCTCACTCTTGAACATCTTGATGTCGACTTTGGTTCCTCGTCGGCCGTCAAAAATGTCAGCCTTTCCATCGGCCGCGGTGAAACCCTCGCGCTGGTCGGCGAAAGCGGCTCCGGAAAAACCGTGACGGCGCTCGCTTCCATTGGCCTGCTTCCCGAGACCGCATCGGTGCGGGGAACAATTCAGTTCGACGGGGAAACCGTGGTGGATGCCGGAGGGTATCATCCCGATGTGCTTCAGCGCATTCGCGGAAAACGCATAGGCATGGTGTTTCAGGAACCCATGACGGCCCTCAACCCCCTTCATTCCATAGGCCGGCAGATCGGCGAGGGATTGACGCAGCATCTCGGCCTCGATGGGGCTCCGCTCAAGAAACGCATTTCCGAACTGCTTGCGCAGGTAGGGCTTGAGGAACTGCAGCACCGGCTGGATGCCTACCCTCACCAGCTTTCCGGCGGCCAGCGCCAGCGCGTGATGATCGCGATGGCGATCGCCTGCGGGCCTGATCTGGTCATTGCCGATGAGCCCACGACGGCGCTCGACGCCCATCTGCGCGGGCAAATCTGCGATCTGCTGAAAAAACTTCAGTCCGAAACCGGCATGGCGCTGCTGTTCATCACGCATGATCTGCGCATGGTACGGCGCCTTGCGCACCGGGTGATCGTTATGCGTCACGGCGACATCGTGGAACAGGGCGACGTGAATACGGTGTTCGCCAACCCCTCGAACGACTACACCCGCCTCCTGCTCGACGCCACGCCCAAGGGCCAGCCCGCGCCCGTTCCGAAAGATGCAGCGGTGATTCTCAAAGCCTCTGATGTTCACGTGCATTACGCCCTCGCCCGCAATCTCTGGGGCACGCCAATCCGCTTTCAGGAAGCCGTGGAGCATGTTTCTCTGACGTTGCATGTCGGTGAAACGCTGGGCATTGTCGGCGAAAGCGGCTCCGGCAAGAGCAGCCTCGGCATGGCCTTGTTGCGGCTTCAGAAGGCCGATGGCAGCATTGTTTTTCAAGGCCAGGAGTTGATCGGCAAGCCGCTTTCGGCCATCCGTCATTTGCGGAAAGCCTTTCAGGTGATCTTTCAGGACCCGTTCTCTAGCCTTAATCCGCGCCTTTCAGCGGGCGAGCTGGTTGTTGAAGGACTC
>JAFLCR010000086.1 GCA_017302755.1 Alphaproteobacteria bacterium | reverse complement strand
GAGGCGAGAGGTGGGGTGGGGGTAAGCGCAACTGCTTCAGAGCACATCGGCGAACCCCCGGCGCGTTTTCTGGAACCACCAGAACCCTGCACATGCGATCATTCCGGCGATGGCGCTATAAATCCCCAGCCCCCGCCAGTCGGGCATGTTTCCAAGCAGCAATACACCGCGCAGTGACTCGATGATAAGCGTCAGCGGATTCAGCGCCAGATAAGGCTGAAGCCATGCCGGCAGCGCGGAAAGCGGGTAGAAAATGGGGCTTAAGAACATGAGCACCGTCATGAACAGGCCAATTGTCTGCGCGATGTCGCGCATAAACACGCCGAGCGACGCCAGGAACCAACACAAGCCCAGCGTCAATAGCATGAATGGTGCAAGCACGATGGGCGCCAGCAGCGCCGTCGGCGGCAATCCCCCCTGCGTTGCCACGGCGAATGTCATGAGCACCGCCAGGCTGATCGCGCTGTGAAACAGCGTGGAAAGAAGGATCACCGCCGGGTAGATCTCCAGCGGGAACACCACCTTCTTCACGAAATTCACGTTGCCGAGAATGATGGTCGGCGCGCGTGACAGGCATTCGGCGAAAAACCCGTGCACGATCATTCCGGCGAAAAGCATCAGCGCGAAATCGAAGGTGCTTTCGCCCGCTCCGCCGCCGAACCGTGCCTGGAACACCGTCGAGAACACGAACGTATACACGGCAAGCAGCAGCAGCGGGTTGAGCAGGCTCCACCCCATGCCGAGCATAGAGCCGCGGTAACGCGCCGCCACATCCCGCCCCGCGAGCTGTATGATCAGGCGGCGATGCGCGAAAAGGGCGACAATTCCGGCAAGGGGAGAGGAGGGGTGACTCAAGATCATGCCGCTTTATACCGCCATCCCTGCGGTTTGCGAAGTAAAACTGTGTGGAATCAGCGCTTATCCGCCACTTTGGGAAGCATGGGCAGGATGGCGCCCGCCACTTCATTCACCATGCGGCTGAAGGGCAGGGATTGCAGCCAGACATGCCCCGGGCCGGTGAGCCGGGCCAGAAACAGCCCCTCGGCTCCGAACAGCATGTTCTTTACCCCGCGCATCACCGTAATATCAAAACTCACCGAAGGCGTCAGCGCCACCAGGCAGCCTGTATCCACCAGCAGCGTTTCACCCGGCCCGAGTTGGCGCTCGACGATGCCCCCGCCCGCATGGGCGAAGGCGAGCCCGTCGCCCTCCAGCTTCTGCATGATGAACCCCTCGCCGCCGAAAAAGATGACGCCGAGTTTTTTCTGGAAGTGAATGCCCACCGCGATGCCGTGCTCGGCACAGAGAAAAGCCTGTTTCTGACAGATGACGCTGCCGCCGAGCTTGGCAAGATCCAGCGTCACGATATGCCCGGGATAAGAGGCGGCGAAGGCGATCTCTCTCGGCGAGGATGCTTCGTTGATGAAGATGCTGACAAACAGCTTTTCGCCGGAGATCATGCGCTTCCCAGCGCCGAGGATCGACCCCAGCACGCCCGAGTGCTTGGCGCTTCCGTCGCCGAACTGCGTATCCATGCGGATGCCTTCGGCCATGTAGAGCAGCACGCCGGGTTCGGCGATGGCGGCTTCGCCCGGCTCAAGCTTCAGCGTGACAAATTGTGATTCAGCGCCTTGGATATGAAAAGAAGTCATTTACACACCAAAATGAGAATCAATTATAATTAGGCACCGCAAATAATAAAGCAGCAGGAGCATGCCCTGCTGCTTTATAAGGGATTGGTGTATTATTTAAGGTGTTACGCAGATAGCCCAGGCCCGAACTGCGCCACTGCCATAATGGTCCATCGTGCATACCCAGCGGTTATATCCTGCACCAGCTCCTCCGGGTTTGCTGTCAATAATTTGACCATTAGTATGACTGCAGACAATGCTCTCGCAACCCCCGGAGATGACAACCTGGCCAGCCGGACAGGTGGCGGTGACGGTGGGTTGTACATGAGAAGTATTAGAAGGAAATCCGGCACATGCACTGTCAGCCGACTGAACAGTTCTGAACTTATACTCCCTGAAGGCGGCCCAAACGGTATTCCTACAGTAATAAGGTTCTTTATTGACATTATTATACCATATGTCGCCATCGTTACCTGTCGGCGCCCCCGTCGGGGTACCTGCAGGGCATGCGGCAATGGCAATGCTGGGAATACTGAAAGCCAGTAACCAAGCTGATAATAAGAAACGAGATATGCGCATAATATGTTTCCTAGCTTCTGGTTAAGGATAAACGAGGCATTTGAGGTAACCCCAAGCTCCTGAGGAAAGATTTCCCAGCCTCGTGGCGCTATTGGCAATGCTGGTGGTGCCGGTGTAAGCTTGCCCGCTCACACTGCAGTTAGTTGGTACGCTGCCACAGGACGCATTATACGTCACTTTGCTGGCGACGGACCAGATGGAGGACGTGCCGTGCGGGTCGGTGGCGGCGGTCCAGGTAGTGCCGTCATCGGTGGAGTATTTGATGACGCCGCCATCGCTGACCACGACCCAGCGGCTTCCCGCGCCGTTAACGCCGTTATGGGCGATGGAGCGCACATCGTCTCCCCAGGCTCCGAAAGGTTCGGTTTTCGCGGTCCAGGTGATGCCGTCGGTGGAGATATTGATCTTGCTGTTGACGCCGCCGATCATGAATTTGCCATTGCCATACGCCGCGGAAAGGATGGTATCGGTGCCGAAGTTCGGGCTGGTGCGCGTTGTCCAGGTGATGCCGTCGGGCGAAGAGGCAATTTTGCCGTTCTGCCCGCCGATGACCCACATGCCGCCCGCGCCAGCGACGCCGTTATGCGCGACGCCGAAGACGCTAAGTCCCGCTCCAAGCCCGTGCGTGCGCATGGTCCAGCTACTGCCGTCAGGGGATGTTGCGATCCTGCCGCTCTGGCCGACGGCGACCCATAAGGATCCGCTGCCCTGGCAGAGGTGATTATGTGCCATGCCGAAGAATGTGGCGCTGCCCCAGCCAGGAATGACCACCGGGCTCCAAGTAATGCCGTCCACCGAGGTTGAAAGTTGATAATAGTCGCCAGCCAGGAACAGGCTTTGCGGCCCGGAAATGCCGTTATGCGCCACGATCTCGAAATCATCGGGGGTTGCTACGTTACTGGCGCGTGCCGTCCAGGTGATGCCGTCTGCTGAGGAACGAATCTGGTTGTTCACCGATACCGCCACCCACATCCCGTTGCCATAGGCCACGGCATGAACTGTGCCGCCGCCAAAGCCTGTGGACTGGAGCGTCCAGGAGCTTGCATCCAGGTTGCCTGTGGAAAGTTTCGGTCCGTCGCCTGCGGCCATCCAGCTCGTGGAATCCGGCGGGGTTTTTCTGCAGGCGACGCTGCTGATGAAGTCTGTTGCGCTGAAGATGGTCGGCGAGGCCGGCGTCCAGGTGACCGCGTCGGGTGAGACATAAACCTTGCCCGAACCGTAACCGCTGATGTCGGCGATCATAAACATGCTGCTGGCGCCGCTCAAACCGTTATGGGTGATGCTTGAGATCCCGAAGCTCTGGGTGGATACCGCGGTCCAGGTGATGCCGTCGGTGGAGGTGACGATATTGCCGTCTGCGTCCGCCGCCACGAACTTGCCGTTGCCATAGGTAAGGGCATGGATCTCGCAGGTGGCGCAGGCTGAGGGATTGGTGCGTTGCGTCCACCCGGCGGTGCCGGTATTGGAGGTGGCGATTTTTCCGTCGCCGCCAGCCACCACCCATAGGCTTGAGGCGCCGGTTTGGCCGTTATGCGCAATGCTGTAAATAGCGCCGTTCACGCCGCTGAAAATGCCGCCTAGATTTTGGCCAGTCCAGGTGCTGCCGTTAGTGGAAGTATAGAGCATTCCCGCCCACCCGGCGGCCATCCACGTGCCCGTGGCGGAGTTGTATTGCACATCGTACATGCCGGAAGTGGAAAAGACGGCCGCATAGCGCGTCCAGGTCACGCCATCCGTGGAAGTGAAGGCATCGACATTGGTTACAGCCACCCATTTGCTGGCGACGCCAGAACCGCCGTTATGGGCGACGCTACGCACATCCTGCGCCACGCCAAGATTGACCAGCGTCCAACTAGTGCCGTTGGTGGAATACAGCAGCTTTCCGGCTGCCCCGACGGCCACCCATTTGCCATTGCCGTCGTAAGCGATATCTTTCAACTCACCTGTCACGGGCGTGGTCGCCATAACCCAGTCCGTCACGCCGTTGGGCGTGGTGCCGATCTTCGAGTTTGCGCCCACCGCCACGCAGTAAGTATCGGGCGCGGTGTAGTTGAGGTTGATGTTGGCGATGGCTTTTACTGTGCTTCCCGCGCCGAACGGGCTGGTGATGGGGGTCCAGGCGGTGCCATTCGTGGAATACATCATGTATCCGTTTTCGCCGCCCGCGACCCACATGCTTGAGGCGCCGGTTTGATAATTATGTGCAAGGGAATAAAGCTTTTGCGGGGCAATAGTGCCGAGGCTGGTCCAAGTGCTTCCGTCAGTGGATGTGAGCACTTCGCCGCCTCCGACCCACGCGTTGACCGGGGCACCCATGTACATGTCGTCCGTGACGCCCACCCACAGGGCGTTTGAGCCCGGTTGGCGGTTGGAGACGATTTGCCGGAATGCGCCGATGGCAGGAGTAGTGGCAGGCGTCCAGGTGACGCCGTCAGTCGAGGTAACCACGGCGTTATAAGCTCCGATAACCCACCTCCCGCTGGAGCCTGCGAGGCGGTTATGCGCCACGGTTTCCACATTGCCGGCTCCGATGTCGGGCATGGCCGTCCAACTGGCCCAGTTTGCGCTGCGCGCATTGTTTCCGAACGTGCCGGTGGCTACCGAAAGGCTGTAAGGAGCGGGCTGGCCGTTATGTTCCGCGGCGATAATCTCCGAGCTAAGAACCGGGGACGCGGATGCCGTCCACGTGGTGCTGTTGGTGGAGGTGTAGAATTGATCCAGGCTGCTTGCATAATACCAAAGGGCGCTGGGCTTATGGTAAAGCGTGATGTGCGCCCAGTTTGCGTTCGGCTTGGCCTGCGCGGTCCAGGTGGTGCCGGTGGGAGAGCTGAAGATGGCTTCCCTGCCCGCCACCAGCCATCTGGTGCCGTCATGCCCGATCCAATTGAGCGATTGGGTGGCGGTGCTCGTTTGCAGCGCCCAAGTGATGCCGTCCATGGACGTGGCGATTTTGCCGTCCGAGGTGACCGCGACCCAGGTGGCGGAGGCAACCGAGGGCGTCACGCAATAGGAGTAATTAGGTGTCCACTGGCCCGATGCGGCGCAGTAATCATAGACCGTGCCAACGGTGCCGACCGTGCAAGAGAGGGAGGATTGCCTGATGGCACCTGTTGGCTGCCCATCGCAGGTATTGCTGGAGCAGGTGCTGGTGGTAACAGCCCAGGAAGTCGGGGTGCCTGCCATGCAGGTGAGCGTCTGGGTGCCGCTCTGCCCACCTGGGCAGGGCTGGGTGCTGGTGCTGCCGACGGGGGCGCATCCCGTGGCGCCCTGGCAGGTGTTTCCGGTAGTGACCCATTGCCCGACGGAGGTGCAGGTTTCCGTGAGCGTGCCCGTCATGTTGGTCGGGCATGCGCCCGTGGTGCGGGTTTGACCTGGGGTCTGTCCTCCTGGGCAGGTGATGTCGGTATTGCAGTTGCCGGTATTCACCCAGTTGCCTGCGGTGCAGACCTTGTCGATCTTCCCGGTTTTGCCGAGCGGGCAGGCGATTGTTTGGGTGGCACCATCCGGGCTGCACGCGCCTGCGGCGTTGCAGGTGTTCGCGCTTAGCACCCAGACGCCGTTGGCGCCGCAGGTGTAGGTTTGATTGCCGGTGAAGCCCGCGGGGCAGGAAACGGTTTTGGTGTCATTATAGATGCCCCCGCCGCAATTCACGGGCCTGCAATAATCGTGGGAGAACTTCCAGGTTCCGTCCTTCTGGCAGGTTTCGACCTTGCGCCCGACGAAGCCCACCGGGCAGCAATTGGAGGCCTGCAGCGGTGCGGGGCAGTTGGCGGCGCCGCTGCGTGTGCGTGTGGCGCCAAGGGTGTTGGCGCCACAGGTGGGAGTATTATGGACGGTGGTGGAGTCTTCGCTATTGCCACTCGCGAGAAAACGCAGTTGGCAGGTAGGAGTTTTGGTGGCGGCCACGTAGACGCCGGCATTGACGCAGGCATTGGCGGCCGCGTCGGAACCTTCCGTGGCGCGGATACTTCCGGTGGTGGGATTGCCGTCGTCGTATTGTCTGTCGACAGAGAGCGCATCTTCCGGCGAAATAGCGGAGAGGCCAGAAACGGCCCCATTGAAACCTGTCAGCTCAAAGACAAGGCCCAACCCCTCGTCATGCGACGCTACGAATCCCGTATTCCTTCCCGCGAGCTTGGTGGGGGGCACGCCCGTCTGCGGGGAGTTGGTGACGCCGTCGTAATTGCCAGGAATAAGTCTGGCCTGGGCGAGATGCTGCCATAACAGGAGCTGTTCGTTCTGCGGGGTTGCAAGGCTATTGGGGTTTTCGATGCGCCCGTTGCCGTCGCCATTCGCCACTCCGGCGAAGAAACTGCTGGCGTTAGGAAGGTCGCCCGGCAGCCCGCCGTACTGTTCCTCGAATTTGGCGATCGCGTCAGAGAAGCTTACCACGTCGCTTTTGACTGAACGAAGCTCGGACGAGCGAATCACCGCCTGCCCCGCGACCACGCCGCCGAACACCAGGCCGATGACGATCATGACGATCGCCAGCTCCATTAAGGTAAAGCCGCGGGATGTTTGCCTGTAACGCGAAAAAAGCCCTGGCATGTGGATCCTTCCCTGGGTCGTATCGCTTTTTATATGTATTATCGCCACAGACGGCTTAAAGTTTAGTTAAGTATTGTTTTTTTAAGGATCAAAGATGAGGGAAAATCAGCCCGTCCCGAGAGTTATTGCCTGGCGGGCCTTGGTGGAGGCAGGTTTAACAGACGTCCCGGTGGACCAGCTCCTCGCCGCGCAGGAGGGTTATGGATCTCTGGACGCGCGTGATAAGGCGTTCACCCGCCTTCTGGTGGCGGAAAGCTTGCGCTGGCGGGGATGGTTCGACCATATTATCGCCTCTTATCTGGAAAAGCCGCTTCCTGCAAAGAACCGCCACGCCCAGGATGTGCTGAGGTTAGGCTTATGCCAGCTTCTGATCCTGGAAACCCCGCCGCACGCCGCAGTGGCTGAGACGGTGGAGCTTTGCGCTAGAGCGGGGTTCGCACCGATGAAAGGTCTCGTCAACGCGCTGCTTCGTCGCGCGGAGCGGGAAAAGAGCTCCCTGCTCACGCAGCGCGCGCAAGATAGCGGCGCTTCCTTTGTGCCGCCATGGCTGTGGGAATCCTGGAAAACTGCTTATGGCGAATCAATGGCCGGCAGCATGGTGAATGCCTCGCTGGCCGAAGCGCCTCTTGATCTGTCAGTGAAGAAAGATGCGGCGATGTGGGCGGAAACCCTAGGCGGCGAATGCCTGGCGGAAGATTCCGTGCGCCTGCGCGACGCCGGCGATGTGGCAAAGCTTTCCGGTTACGATGCGGGCGCATGGTGGGTGCAGGACCTAGCGGCAAGCCTTCCGGTACGCGTCATGGGAGAAATCGCGGGCAGGACGGTGATCGATCTCTGCGCCGCCCCCGGCGGCAAGACAGCGCAGCTTTGCGCGCGCGGCGCGGCGGTGACGGCGGTGGAACGCTCCGCTTCGCGCCTCAGGCTGCTGCGGGAGAACATGACGCGGCTGGCTTTTTCTCCGCGCATTGTGGAGGCTGATGCGCTTTTCTGGAAACCGGATGCGCCGGCGGATATCGTGCTTCTCGATGCGCCGTGCAGCGCGACGGGCACGTTCCGCCGCCATCCCGAAGCGCTATGGCGCAAGAAACCGGAAGATGTAACTCGCCTCATCGCCTTGCAGCGCCGCCTGATTGAAGCGGCAACGAACATGGTGAAGCCCGGAGGCATGCTGGTTTACGCCACCTGCTCGCTTGAATATGGGGAGGGAGAAGGGCAGGTGGCCTGGATCAAGGAAGCATGCCCGGCCCTTAGGCCGTCACCCATCGCTTCCGCCGAACTCCCAGGCATGGAACAGGCGGTGACGTCAGACGGCCTGGTGCGGGCCTTGCCCCATTTCTTCGCGGAAAAAGGCGGCATGGACGGGTTTTTCGCCGCCCGCTTCCGCAAGAACGCCTAAACCGCTGGACGCCTGCCCGCCCGAGGCTTTATAAGCCTGGATATGACTGTGAAAATCGCCCCTTCGATCCTTTCCGCCGATTTCGCCCGCCTGGGCGAGGAGGTGCGCGCCGTGGAAGCCGCCGGAGCGGATTACATCCATGTCGACGTGATGGACGGCCATTACGTGCCCAACCTCACCATCGGCCCGCTGGTGGTGAAGGCGATCAAGCCGCACGCGAAAAAGCCGCTCGACGTGCATCTCATGATCGCGCCGGTCGATTTCTTCATTCCTGAATTCGTGAAAGCCGGAGCGGATATTCTTACCATCCACGCCGAAGCGGGCCCGCACCTGCACCGCTCGCTGCAGCTCATCAAATCGCTCGGCGTGAAGGTGGGGGTGTCGCTGAACCCGAGCACGCATGAAAGCGCCATCGCGCATGTCATGGACATGGTGGACCTGATCCTGCTCATGACCGTCAACCCCGGCTTCGGCGGCCAGCAGTTCATTACCTCTCAGCTTGCCAAGATCGGGAGCGTGAAGCGCATGATCGCCGAATCCGGCCGCAACATCGAACTCGAAGTAGACGGCGGCATCAACCCCGACACCGCGAAGCAGGTGATCGCCGCCGGCGCCAACGTGCTGGTTGCGGGCTCCGCCGTGTTCACCGGCGATGCGAAAGCCTATGCGGGCAACATCGGAGCCCTGCGTGGCAAATAACCTCTGGCAGGCAACGCTCGCCGAGCATCGGAAGGCCGTGGAAGGTTTCCTTGAGCGCCACGCTTCCGATTTCGACCTTCTCGCTGCGCGCATGACCGACGCGCTTCGCGCGGGAAATAAAATCCTCTTCGAGGCGCAGTATATCCGCCGTCCGTGCGAGGGTTTCCTTTATCTTCGGGTTATATTCCGAAAGACCCGGCAGGAGGTCGAGCCTTATCCTGTTCCTGAGATAGTCCCTTTCCCTGTTCGTCGAGTCCTCTATCCACTCGATGTCATGGGATTTCAGGTAATTCTCTATCGCGGCACGGTCCGTCTCGATGAGC
>JAFLCR010000085.1 GCA_017302755.1 Alphaproteobacteria bacterium | reverse complement strand
CACCAGTGCGACGGGGCGTTGCAGCGCCCAGGGCAGCAGGCCTTCGCGGAACTCCGTGATCTGCTTGCCGTCGCGCAGCACGATGGCGTCGCGGCCCACCAGGTCGATGCGGCTGATATGGCTGTCGAGGTTGATCCGCACGCAGGGCCAGCCGAGGCGCGCCGCCACCTGTTCGATATGCGTGGACTTGCCCGTGCCGTGCAGGCCGTGCACCAGCACGCGGCGGTTTTCGGCGAAGCCCGCCAGGATGGCTTTCGTGGTGCCCGGTTCGAAATGGTAGTTGGGGTCGAGATCGGGCGTGTAGGCGCAGGGCTTGGAGAACGCTGGCACCTTGAATGGCAGGTCGAGACCGAACAGCGCTTTCGTATCCGCCTTCGCCGTGGGTTTCATCTCCGGGGTGAGCGCGGCGTCGGAAAGCAGTTCCGGAGAGGGGGCGCGGGTCGCGTTGCTGGTCATCGTCATCCTTACGTTTGCATGTAGGCCATCAGCGCCTGGTAAGCCTCCGCGACTTCGTGGAACCGCGTGAGCGACGCCTGACCGCCTCCCTTCGGTTGTGCATCGGGATGGTGCTGTTTGGCAAGCGCCTTGTAGCGTTTCTTGATCTCGGCGCGGCTGGCGGTTTCGTCGAGGTCGAGCGCGCGCAGGGCCTTGCGGATCTTGGCCGGAACCTTGGGAATGTCGATCTCGTCGAGCCCCGGCAAGTCCTCGCCAGTGAGCTCGCGCAGGCGGGAACGGATCCACGCCATATAGGGCATCGCCTGGCCGGAGATGCGCTTCGTGGGCCGATGCCCGATCACCGCCTCGCGCTGGAAAGCCTCGATATCGGAGGCGCTGGCATCCTTGAAATAATCCCAGCTCGCGTTGAACAGGCGGATATGCTCCAGGCAGTACCAGACGTGCTCCTTGAGCTTGTCGCGCGATCGCGGCGCCTTGTATTCGCCCTCGCGCCGGCACCCCGCCCAGGCGCAGACCTGGCCGGAAGGGGTGGCGACGGTGGATTCTTTTTTGGTTTTAGCCATGCCCTGAACCTAAAAGCTTTAGGCTCATACCTCAACAGCAACCAATCAAGTGTCAACGCTGGGGCGATGGGGTGATGAGCTCGATTTCCATAGCATCGATGCCTTCAAAAAGGGCACGGCCGTGCGCGCCGAAAAGTTTTAGCATCACCACGTCAATGGGGCTGTTGGCCTTAAACATGGTGTAGCGGGCCTGCTCGATATCCATGCCGGGGTCGAAATGGGCCTCCAGCGCGTCGAACATTGGCGCCGCCTCGCGGGTGATGCGGGCGTAGTCACCCGGAGCGATCTGCGCGCCCTCAAGCCCTGACTGGACGATCAACCGCCCGATCTCCGCAGCGACAGAGTAGACCACCTGAAGCTGGTAGGCGATGACCGGCTGAAAGAAAAACTCCCGCGACGCGGCGTAAAAATCTTCTATGGCGAAAGCGTGAGACTCGCTGCCATATCTCGTTCTTTCATAGCTTCTATGCTTGAAGAAAGATTCCAGCTCCGGATGAGTCGCAATCACGGCCTGGAAAGCGGCGCGCTCCACAAAACCGAGCGCATGCGCCATGTGATGGCCGCGCTCATGAAAGTTCGTCTGCACCGCTTCGGACGGAAGTGCAGCATTCACGGCAATGACAGGAAAAAGATGCGGGGCAGTCAGGCGCCTGGAATAATACGTGCCCTCCACGGCCTGTTTCTTGCTTGCATCCCATAGGCCCAACCCATTTTCGCAAAACACGGTGTGGCACGGCACATGGCCTACGAAATCCAGAAGCGGCTTCGGCGTCAACTCACAGGCATGCGCGTGCTCGCGAATCAATCTTTCGATCCACCCGGGAAGACGCAGCGCTGCGTAATCCATCCCCTCACGGAAGGGGGTGTGCTTATATAATGGCACGTCACCATGGCAATAGCGGGCCTCACCGTCGCGCCGGTCGAAAAACCCCTTGGCCACCCTGGCAATCGGGGGCTGGCCCAAGGCAAAGACGTCGCCGGTTGCATCCAGAAAATAGCTATGCCGAAGAAACTGGTTTATAACCGCTTCATTGGCCTGATAAAATTCTGACCATGGCTGGGCAAACCACATGGCGGACACTCCTGTTTTTTTAAGACATAACCAAATGATCTCCATAAAGAAAATGAAAGTATTATGACCCCTTCTTCCCGCCAGCAACGCATCAAAGCCATTCTGGCCGAGCGACTCGCCCCAACACAACTCACCATCACCGACGATTCCCATCGCCACGCCGGCCATGCAGGCGCTCAGCCAGGTGGAGAAACCCACTACACTATCGCCATCATCAGCGAAGCCTTCTGCGGACTTTCGCGTGTCGCCCGCCACCGGCTGGTCTACGATGCCTTAAAAGCGGAATTCGCCGCCGGCCTGCATGCTTTGTCCATAAACACACAGACGCCTGAAGAAGCATCAAGAATTCCTGGTGCATAAACGCCAAATTTAGTGTTTGTTAAGTTAAGTTGGTTACGGAAAAACACACGCAACCCCTTAAAGTCGGGCAGGAGAGCATGCTGGGCAGAGCCACGGATAAAGCGAGCGAACAACCGGATTTCGTGATCCGCAGGCGTCTGCCTCCCATTTTTGTGCTCAGCCTGATTTTTATCGGCTGCTTCGCCATCCTGCTGCTGGCCGGCAGCCGCATCGAATCCTTCGGCGGAGCGCCCGCTTTCGCCGCCGTGCTGGCGGTGGTGCTCGGCGGGCTGGGCTGGTTCACCATTTCCTTCACCCAGCGCAACCGCGACATCGTGCTCGCCACCGAATTCCAGAACGCGCTCTTCGCCGGGGCGGCGGGCATCAACACACGCTTCTGCCTGATCTCGCATGCCGACGGCGGCGTCACCTACAGCAACCCCGGCTTCCAGAAGATGTTTGACGCGCCCGCGCGCTCGGGTCACATCCTGCTCGACCTCCTGCTCGATCACGGCCACGTCACCAAGGACGACGCCACGCTCGTGCGCGCCACGCTGGCGGAAGGCAAATCCTGCCGCGTCCCGTTTTACTACACCTCTAAAGACGGCGGCACGCGGGAATCGCTGTGGCTGACCGTCGACCCCCTGCCCCGCCCAAGCGGCTATGCGTTGATCCGCGGCCTCAACCGCGAACAGGAAGCCGCGCCCGCCAAAGTGGGGGACAGCGGCAATCCCGTGCTGGAAAACCTCATCAATACCCTTCCTTTCGGGCTGTACACGCTGTCGAATGACGGGCGCATCAGCTTCACCAACGAAACGCTCGACCTGTTGCTCGGCTATGGGCACGGCGACATCGCGCGCGTGCAGATGCCGTTGTCGGTGATCGTCGAAGGCCGCATGGCCGACCGGCTGCTCAAGGATCCGAGTTTCTCCGGTGAAGTCACGTTCCGCAAACGCGACGGCGGCACGCTGGCGCTCATGCTCTCGCAACAGGCCATGCGCGGGCCGGCGGGAGAGATCCTTGGGTTCAAGGGCATCACCCAGGACCCATCCACTCAAAAAAAAAGCGTTTAGCTAGCGAGGGCGAGGACGCGCCCAGGCTTGACATGCAGCTGCAATCCTTTCTCGAGCAGTCGCCGCTTGCCATCGCCCTGCTCGACGGCAGCGGCACGATCCTCACCTGCAACAAGGCGTTCGGCACGCTGGCGGGCAATGCAGGGCAGCAAGTGCTTCATACGAATCTGTCCGCCTACATCGCGCCGGAAAACCGTGACGAGCTGCGCCAGCGCTTCGAGCAGCTTCACAGCCAGCCTTCGGACAAGCCGCTCGACATCCGTTTCGGCGGCGAGGGCGGCGCCACGGCGTCGCTTTATCTCACCGCGCTCAAGGAAGACGACGTGGTGGTGGCCTACCTCATCAACACCACCGAACAGAAGAACCTGGAGCTGCGCTTCGCCCACTCGCAGAAGATGCAGGCCGTCGGCCAGCTCGCGGGCGGCATCGCGCACGACTTCAACAACCTGCTCACCGCCATGATCGGCTTCTGCGACCTGCTGCTGATGCGCCACCCGGCCGGCGACCAGTCCTTCGCCGACATCATGCAGGTGAAGCAGAATGCAAACCGCGCCGCCAACCTCGTGCGCCAGCTGCTTGCTTTCTCGCGCCGCCAGACGCTGCAGCCGAAGACGCTCGACATCGCCGAGGTGCTGGCCGAGCTTTCCAACCTGATCCGTCGCCTGATCGGCGAGAACATCGAGTTGAAAGTGATTCACGGGCGCGACCTGTGGCTGGTGAAAGTGGATCAGGGCCAGCTCGAGCAGGTGCTCATCAACCTCGCCGTGAACGCCCGCGACGCGATGGGCAAAGGCGGCATGCTCAGGATTGAAACCGCGAACGTCACCATCGACCGCGTGCACCGGCTTCCCAAGAACCTCATCTCCCCCACCGAGGAGGACGACATCGTGGACGGCGAATACGTGCGCGTCGACGTGGTGGATACGGGACACGGCATTCCGCTCGGCATGATCCGCAAGATCTTCGAGCCGTTCTTCTCGACCAAGGAAGTCGGCTCCGGCACCGGCCTGGGGCTGGCGACCGTCTACGGCATCGTCAAGCAGACCGGCGGATACATCTACGTCGCAAGCGAGGAAAACCAGGGCACCACGTTCAGTATTTTCCTCAAGCGCACCACCGACATCGAAACCAAGCAAGCGGCGGAAGACAGCAACGAGGCCGCCGAAGCCGCCGCCGACCTGACCGGCAAGGCGACCATCCTGCTGGTGGAGGACGAAGCGCCGGTGCGCGCCTTCTCAGCGCGGGCGCTGCGCAACAAGGGCTATACCGTCATCGAAGCCGATTGCGGCGAAGCCGCGCTGGAGCAGGTGGCCGAGCACGGCCCCAACATCGAGGTCATCATCACCGACGTCATCATGCCCGGCATGAACGGCCCGGCGATGATCGAGGAAATCGTGAAATCGCACCCTGACGTGAAGGTGATTTTCATCTCCGGCTACACCGAGGATGCCTTCGCCGGAACGGCGCATGAAGGAAAAGATTTCAACTTCCTGCCCAAACCGTTCACGCTTAAGCAACTGGCGGCAAAAGTAAAAGAGGTGATGGGGTAAATGTCATCAAATAACCAATTATCATATTGATAAATATATATTTAAAAAGAACGTAATAATTAATTGTTATCCTTAAGCGGCAACTCGCATTGTGAATGTGCCGTATGACCATTGAAGTCTATCTACATCTGATCAAAGCCATTGATGATTATGTAGACGATCAACTTTTTAGTGATCCCGAAGCCCTCGCGGAAATGCAGTCATTGATAAAAAACCCTCCTCAGACCTGGGAGAGTGAATCATCTGCAGAAATAAAAAATGCGATCTTTGCAGGCTCCAAAGCCGGAAGTGCTTATGCCAAGGCGTTCTTATTCGCTAAAGAGCATGGCCATGAGCAAGAGCTATCACAAATCATCGATACCGCTATCTACCTGGCGGGCAAGATGAGATGCACAACCTCGCAGGAAGAAAGGGTGGATCTCAATCTCCGATGGGGATGCTTGGCAGCTGCACTTTACTGGGAAGGCGAACACTTCATGCCAGAAGTCATTGCTTTGTTGGATACGATCTTATTAACGAACTTTCTACCTCACGCGCACGAGGACACCCCTTATCTTGGTTATAAATGGCAGTTTAATAAAGATCTTGCTGACCCAGCATTGCATTTTGCGCTTTTGAGGCAGGGCGTCATAGGGCAAATAATCGGTGATTGCGCGGACTGGCTCTCTGATATCGACGGTGAAATTCGGACAGGTGCCACAAGCCCTAATCTCGTACTGCACTTGTTGCGCTCACATACACACACCGGTTTTGCCGACCTTTGGGTTACGTTCGTGAAAATGGAACGCGCCGAATATGAAAATATGATCGCAGATGGCAATTGTGATGAAGCCTATATGCATCAGCGAATGGCACCGTACTTAGATCTTGTTTTGCCTAGAGGAGATGGGGTCATCGATATTCATGCTATCTATCAGCAGATTGCAGAAAGAAGCGATGACGTCATTACTCTGGGGCAGATAAGGGAAATTTCTCCCCAAGCCTACGCTGCGATCGCATTAGCACAATCTGCCTCGCAAGATATTATTCATCCCGATCTTGAATTCTGCGTGACTGAGCAGTCCAAACAGGCTGCGCGCGCATCGCGTGAGATGCAATAGCCAGCTTACTTGAACTCTTCGTCAAAATATTTTCTAAGATGCTTCTCTACATTCGGCGAAACGAAGCTGGAGATATCCCCTCCTAACTTACTGATCTGCTTCACGAAGCGCGAGGAGATGAACTGCGTCGTCTCCGAGGCGGGCAGAAACACCGTGGTGATCTCCTTGTGGAGGCGACGGTTCATGGAAGCCATCTGAAACTCGTATTCGAAATCCGACACGGCGCGTAAGCCCCGGATCAGTATCTGCGCATTGTTTTCCGCTGCAAAATTGACCAGCAGGCCCGAAAAGCTTTTCACCTCCACGCGCTCAGCGCCGCGAAGGGAGGCTATTTCCTCGCGTACCATCGCGGCGCGCTGATCGAGCGTGAAGACAGGCGCCTTGCCCGTATCCAGCGCCACGGCGATAATGAGTTTATCCACCACCGCCAGCGCGCGCTTGATGATGCTCATGTGGCCCACGGTAATGGGGTCAAACGTGCCGGGGTAAACGCCGGTGCGCACGCTCAAGGCTTACTCCGCTGCCGGAGGCGCAGCTTCGGGTGCTTCCGCCCCATCCTCGCCTTCCAGCATTTCCTCTTCGCCGGTATCGCCGATGCGGGCCACGGAAACCACCTTCTCGCCCTCGGCGGCGCGCAGGATCGTCACGCCCTGCGTGGCGCGGCCCGCGATGCGGATGTCGCGCACGGGGGTGCGGATCAGCGTGCCCTTGTCGGTCATCAGCATGATCTGGTCGGTTTCCTCAACCGGGAAGCTCGCCACCACGCCGCCGTTGCGCTCAGAGGTTTCGATGTTCGTGATGCCGCTGCCGCCGCGGTTGGTGACGCGGTATTCATAAGCCGACGAACGCTTGCCGTAGCCGTTCTCGGTGATGGTAAGGATGTATTCCTCGTTCGCGGCGAGAATCTTCACCTGGTCGTCGCTGAGATTGGTCGTCGCCTTCTCGCCGCCCTCGCCCGCCTCGCGGCGCTTGGCGACGGCGTATTTGAGGTATTCCTCGCGGGTGGACATGTCGATCTCCGCACCCTTGAGGATGGAGATGGAAATTACCCTGTCGTCTTCAGCGAGCTTCATGCCGCGCACGCCGTCCGACGTGCGGCTCTTGAACACGCGCACCGCATCCACCGGGAAGCGCACGCATTTTCCAGATTGCGCCGCCAGTAGCACATGGTCAGTTTCGGCGCAGGTTTTGACACCCACCAGCTTGTCGCCCTCATCAAGGCGAATGGCGATTTTGCCGTTGGAGCGAATCTCATGGAAATCGGAGAGGTCGTTACGGCGCACATTGCCCTGCGCGGTCGAGAAAAAGATGTTGAGGCCTTCCCACTGCGCTTCGTCTTCCGGCAGCGGCATGAGCGTTTCGATGGTTTCGCCTTCGGCGAGCGGGAGCAGGTTCACGAAGGCCTTGCCGCGGCCCTGCGGCGTCGCCACCGGCAGGCGGTAGACCTTCAGCTTGTAGACCTTGCCGTGGCTCGAGAAGAACAGCACCGGCGTGTGCGTGGTGGTCACAAAGACTTCCGTCGTCGCATCCTCCTCGCGGATCGCCATGCCGCTCCTGCCCTTGCCGCCGCGGCGCTGGGCGCGGTAGGCGTTCAACGGCACGCGCTTCACATAGCCGCTCATCGTTACGGTCACCACCATGTCTTCGCGCTGGATCAGGTCTTCGATGTCCTGGTCGAGTTCGGAAAGTTCGATCTGCGTGCGGCGGGGTACGGCGAATTGCTCCTTGATGGCGATGAGTTCGCCGCGCAGGATGCCCATCAGCTTCTCACGCGAGGAAAGGATGGAGAGGAATTCGGCGATTTCGCCGGCCAACCCACTCATCTCTTCATCGATCTTGGCGCGCTCAAGGCCGGTCAAACGCGCAAGGCGCAGTTCGAGAATCGCCTTGGCCTGCGCTTCGGTGAATTTCAGCTTGCCCGCGCTGTCCACGGCATTCGCGACGTCGTCTACGAGGCTCAGCAAGGGCAACACGTCGGCCGCAGGCCAGCTGCGGCGCATCAATTCTTCCTTGGCCTCCACCGGGTCCTTGGCCGCGCGAATGACGGCAATGACTTCGTCGATATTGGCGACCGCGATAGCCAGGCCGATCAACACATGGGCGCGGTCACGCGCCTTGCCGAGGCGGAACAGCGTGCGGCGGGTGATGACCTCTTCGCGGAATTCCACGAAGGCGGCGATCACGCTCTTGAGGTTCATCAACTCAGGACGGCCCCGGTCGAGCGCCAGCATGTTGACGCCGAAGCTCGTCTGCAGCGGGGTGTAGGAATAAAGCTGGTTCAACACCACATCGGCGACCGCATCGCGCTTCACTTCCACGACCACGCGCACGCCCTGCTTGTCGGATTCGTCGCGCAGGTCGCTGATGCCTTCGATCTTCTTTTCCTTCACCAGTTCGGCGATGCGCTCAACGAGCTTCGCCTTGTTCACCTGGTAAGGGATTTCGGTGATGATGATCGCATCCTTGCCGGATTTCGCCTGCTCGATATGCGCCTTGCCGCGCATGGCCACGCTGCCGCGGCCCGTATGCATGGCGGAACGCGAACCGCTGCGGCCGATGATGAGGCCGCCGGTCGGGAAATCCGGCCCGGGGATGACTTCCATCATCTCGTCGATCGAGACTTCCGGGTTGTCGATGTAGAGACAGCACGCGTCGATCACTTCGCCGAGATTATGCGGCGGAATATTGGTCGCCATGCCCACCGCGATACCCGCCGAGCCGTTGACCAGCAGGTTGGGGAATTGCGCGGGCAGCACGATCGGCTCTTTCTCGGAGCCGTCGTAGTTTTCCTGGAACTCGACCGTGTTCTCATCAATGCCTTCGAGCAGCGAGTGCGCGGGCTTGGAGAGGCGCGATTCGGTGTAACGCATCGCCGCCGGAGGGTCGCCGTCCATGGAGCCGAAATTGCCCTGGCCGTCGACCAGCAGCAGGCTCATCGAGAACGGCTGCGCCATGCGCACCAAGGAATCGTAGATCGCCGCGTCGCCGTGCGGATGGTATTTACCCATCACCTCACCGACGATACGCGCCGATTTGCGGTAGGGC